>JBIOHE010000473.1:0-3090 GCA_044448725.1 Sphingobacteriales bacterium
ACCGGTATACGGCATTTTAAACATTAATAATAATATTAACACTAATTGCACGTATTTATACGAATTACACAAATTTTAATAAGCACGAATTTACACGAATAAGTACGGATGAACACGAATTCTGGAAAATGGAAAAAATTCGGCGATGCACAAATTTGTGCAAATCAATTCGTGTAAATTAGCGTACATTCGTGAAAATTAGTGCCGTTAAAATTTGTGCATTTATAATTATTTTCAAAATAAAACCAAATGGGTCTATTTAATTTTTTTACACAAGAAATTGCTATTGATTTAGGTACCGCAAATACCCTCATTATACATAACGATAAAGTTGTTGTCGATGAACCATCGATAGTAGCTTTTGACAGAACGACCAATAAGGTTATTGCTATCGGCAGGCAGGCCATGCAGATGGAAGGGAAAACGCACGATAATATCCGTACGGTCCGCCCCTTAAAGGATGGTGTAATAGCCGATTTTAATGCAGCAGAGCACATGATCCGCGGTATGATAAAAATGATAAACCAGGGCAAGGGGTGGTTTTTCCCATCTTTGCGTATGGTGATCTGCATACCATCGGGTATTACCGAGGTTGAAAAACGCGCAGTTCGCGACTCTGCCGAAATTGCAGGCGCCAAAGAGGTTTACCTCATCCATGAGCCTATGGCAGCTGCCGTTGGTATCGGTATTGATGTGGAAGAACCTATGGGCAACATGATCATTGATATCGGCGGCGGCACTACCGAAATTGCGGTTATTGCGCTTTCAGGGATTGTTTGCGATCAATCTATCCGTGTTGCCGGTGATAACTTCGATTCTGACATCGTTCAATACATCCGCCGTCAGCATAATATCATGATCGGCGACCGTACTGCCGAAAAAGTTAAAATTGAAGTTGGGGCCGCATTGCCTGAACTGGCAGATCCACCGCCGGATTTTGCAGTACAAGGTCGCGACCTGATGACAGGCGTACCAAAGCAAATCATGCTTTCCTACACAGAAATAGCCCATTGCCTTGATAAGTCGATTTCAAAGATCGAAGAAGCGATTCTGAAAGCGCTGGAAATTACCCCGCCTGAATTGTCGGCGGATATTTATCAAACCGGCATATATTTAACAGGCGGCGGCGCCTTGCTGCGCGGCCTCGATAAGCGTATTGCCGCAAAAACCAAATTGCCTGTTCATGTGGCCGAAGACCCGCTGCGCGCAGTAGTCCGCGGAACAGGCACGGCACTTAAGAATATCGGAAATTTTAAATTTTTAATGCAGTAGGTTAGAGATTAGTTAATTGGAGAATAGAGATTAGTTGTTTGGCAGAGATTGAGGCATATATTAATATAAGGACTAACCAATTATTTTGAAGCATTAGCGATGAATTCTTTTACTGATCTCGAAGTTTGGAAGAAAGCCAGAATTTTACGCAACAATATAACTGATTTAGTTAAATGTTTTCCGGCGGAGGAGAAATATCGATTATGTGACCAAATCATCCGATCATCCCGGTCAATCGGAAATAATATAGCCGAAGGACATGGTAGGTTTCACTACGCTGATGCGGCCAAATTCCTGCTTAATGCACGTGGCTCAGCTGCCGAAACAATAGATCATCTTTATATTGCCATGGATAATAATATTATTATAGAAAAAGTATTTAATTCTTTTAAAGAAGACTGCGAGGAATGTATGAAAATGATAAACGGATATATCAACTTTTTAAGAAAACAAGCAGATAATAAACCTAATCCCTAACCTGTAAAAATTAATAGATAATACGCTTTAACTAATCTCTGATCTCCAATTAACTAATCTCTAACCCCATGCGTAACCTCTGGATATTTATCAGTAAGTACAACGCATTCTTTTTATTCCTTATTTTTGAGGTATCCTCGCTGATTATCTACGTAAAATATAATTCCTTTCAGAAAGCCGCTTTTATAAATTCATCCAATGAGGTTACAGGCAGCCTGTATGCGCGGATAAATGAGTTTTATGGCTATTTGTCATTAAAAGAAGTTAATGATAACCTGGCGCGGGAAAACACCCGTTTACGCAACCAGCTTAAATCTTCGTTTTATGCGGATACGCTGAATAAACATAAAGTAACCGACACGGTTTACAAACAACAGTACGAATATATTACGGCCAGGGTGATCAATAACTCGGTTAACCGGAGCAATAATTACCTTACCATTAACATTGGCGCCAACAGGGGTATTACAAAAGGCCTGGGGGTCATCTGCGATAAAGGCATTGTAGGTAAAGTAGTTTATGTTTCTGCACATTTTGCGGTGGTTCAGTCCTTATTGCATAAAGATTCACAGTTTAGCGCCATGCTTGCCAAAAACAGAGAGATCGGGTATATTACCTGGGGTGATGATCTCAATCCTCATAAAGGTTTGCTGAAAGATGTTTCAAACAATGCCATACCAAAATTGGGCGAAGCAGTGGTTACTTCGGGTTATTCGCTCTTCCCCGAGGGCATACCTATTGGTAAAGTAAGTAACCTGCATACAAAATCAGGCGGACTGCTTTTAAATATGGAAGTAACGCTTGCTGTTGATTTTAGCAAACTGGAGTACGTTAACGTGGTTGACAACAAATTTGCCAAAGAACAAGAGGGATTGGAGGCTCAGCAAAAGAAGAATGAGTAAGCATATTTTCATTAACCTGCTCAGGTTCATCGTACTGGTTTTTATACAGGTTTTTTTGCTGAAAAATATTTCTTTGTATAACCTTTCTACGCCGTACCTGTATATCCTGTTTATTTTGCTGCTGCCGTTTGAAACGCCAAACCTGTTATTGTTTGCGCTGGCATTTTTTATGGGCCTGACCATCGACTCCTTTTATGATACGCCGGGATTACATGCGGCATCATGTGTGCTGCTGGCATTTGTACGCATTATATTTATAAGCATTACCGTTCAAAAAGATGGCTTCGACAATGAACCCGAACCAACCCTGAACATAATGGGTTTCAGGTGGTTTTTTACTTATACCATAACACTTACCTTATTCCATCATTTTTTCCTCCTCAATATTGAGGCTTTTAGCTTTTCGGAAATTCAATTTACACTAAGCCGCTTTTTATTG
>JBIOHE010000474.1:0-3085 GCA_044448725.1 Sphingobacteriales bacterium
CAATTTACCCTGTGACCGCATATAGTTTATAAAGGTATCCTTTTTCAGGCTTTGGATTACCAAAGGTTGCAAAATGTTACCCTCAATCAGGTCGAAATAGTAAATATTTTTCTTTTGCAGGGCTTTGTCAACTTTAAGGGCAAATGCTTTGAGGTCATCCGGCGCTTTTCCAAATTCAATAAACCATTCGTGGTAAGGTAATTGGCCCTGTGGCGGGTTTACCTGCGGGGCCACCGTAAACTCAACAATATCAAGCCCCTGCTCATGGGCAACACTCATTAAAGCCTGTTCAACTTCTTCGCCAATCACGTGTTCGCCAAAGGCCGAAATATAATGTTTAATGCGCCCGGTTACTACAATTTTATACGGGTTTTTCGATACAAATTTAACGGTATCGCCTAAGCTATAACCCCATAAACCGGCGCTGGTATTTAGTATCAGTGCGTAATTTTTATCCAGTTCGATGTCTTTGAGACTGATGCGGGTTGGGTTTTTGTTAAAAAATTCATCCGAAGGTATAAATTCATAAAATATCCCCGAATCAACCATCAGCAGCAGGCCTTTTTCTTTTTGCGAATCCTGAAAAGCTATAAAACCTTCGGATGCCGGGTAGGTCTCAATGGTATCGATGGCAAAGCCTATACTTTCTTCCATACGGGCACGGTATGGTTCAAAATTTACGCCTCCGTGTACAAACAGTTTAAAGTTCGGGAAAATATCTTTTATTTTTTTGCCTCCCGAAACTGCCGAAAGCCGGTCGAAATACATTTGGCACCAGGGTGGTATGCCTGATATGAGGCGCATGTCCTGGTTTTTAGTTTCCTCAACAATGGCGTCAACTTTTTGCTCCCAGTCGTCCATACAGTTTACTTCATAGCTTGGAAGCCTGTTTTTTTGCAGGTAAGCAGGCACATGGTGTGCAACTATGCCCGATAACCTCCCTGTTGAAATTCCGGCTTTTACATCAAGCACCGGGCTGCCCTGCAGGAAGATCATTTTTCCATCAACGAAATCAGCGTTGCCGGTTTCATAAATATAGCTTAGCAAAGCATTACGGGCGGCCTTGATATGCTCCGGCATGCTTTCTTTAGAGATAGGGATATATTTTACCCCTGACGTAGTGCCCGATGTTTTGGCAAGGTATGCCGGTTTCCCGGGCCAGAGTACGTTTTCCTCGCCTTTTGTTACGCGTTCTATATAGGGCCGCAGGTCTTCATAATCGTAAACGGGTACATTGCTTTTGAAATCATCATAAGTTTTGATTTCCTCAAAATGATGTGTTTTTCCAAAAGCGGTGTTTTTGCCCTGGCCGATAAGATATTCAAAAGTTTTTTGTTGCAGTTGCAGCCCGTTTTTGCGGAGCTTGTTTAACCGGCTGTTAATTATGGCGGCAAAAGGTTTGCTTAATGCGGCTTTTAGTCCCATTGCTTATACAGTTTCTGTAACATCATCATCAACGTCAAGGTGGCTGAAAATAAGCTTGCGGTAGGCTACGGCTAACAGGATGTTTACAAAAGGAACAACAAATATTAAACCAATAACTGTGAATGACCCTATCAAAGCCAATGTTTCAATAACCAAAAATAAAAGGAAATACTTTAAAAAACTTCCTTTTATCAGTTTGAAGCTTTGCACAACAGACTCAAACGGCCACGAATTGTCGTCAACGATAAAGCAGGCGCAAATAGGGAAGTAGAAAAGGAAGAAAACTTCAAAGAATATCGCCGAAAATATCCCCAATAAATATTTTACAAATCCTTCATCAAGTGTTTTGATTGCATTTGTAGCAAATACCGCCATTGTGCTAACGAGAACCAAAAGAATAATGTAGCTGAGCAGCATTTTAATTTTAGGTACGATATCCGCGAATTCAAAATCATAATATTGTTTATCAATCAGCTGAAAAACTAATTTTATAAATCCTAAATACAACAGGCTTACGCATAACAATAAGAAAACAATGCCTATTGATGCTAAAAGATTATCAGTGATCAGATTGTAAATTACAAAACCCGAGATAGCGGTAATAACAAAAGCCAATATGGTATAAACAGCAATTGTAGCAAAGTTCTTTTTCAAGATTTGCCACGAAATATTTAATGTTTCCGTTACGGAAAAAGGGTGGTACATAGGTGAATTATGATATTTTTAATATTACCCTTTTGCAAAAATCCTGAATAAATCCTAACCCGTAGGCAATCAGTAATGTAAAAGAAGCTATAATGCTCAAAAATGCAATTTTTGCTGATCTGTTTTTCCACCAGGCATAAAAAAATATCAACAAAACATAAACAGAAAATAAATAATTGCATAAAGCCGCAACAGGCCATCCAGTAATATTAGCTATTATAGTAAAAATTAGCGACAATGTAAAAAAAGCCGGAAAAAAATGAACCAGTTTTAACTCATTTGGAAAGAACTTATAAACATTAATACGCGCCCTGCCAAAAAAATGCAACTGCTTATAAAACTTTAAGAAATCAGTACGCCTTTTATGGTAAACCTTAGCTTCGGGGATCAGGCCGATCTTGAACCCCAGGGAGTGTATGCGGATGCTGTATTCAATATCTTCGCCGAGGCGGGTAATAATAAAACCTCCGGCTTTTTCCCATACCCGGCGCGATATACCCATATTAAAGCTCCTCGGATGAAACTGTCCGATCCCTTTTTTATTGCCCCTTATACCGCCTGTGGTAAAAGGCGATGTCATGGCCGAACTGATAGCTTTTTGGATAGGAGTGAAGGAATGGTGGGCAGCATCCGGGCCGCCATAAGCATCCAGATAATTTTCAGCAAGTGAGTCGTTAACTATCTGCAAATAATCTTCTGGGATAAGGCAATCTGAGTCAAAAACTATAAAATAATCACCTTTGGCGCGTTCAAAACCGTAGTTACGGGTAAAACCCTGGCCCTCGTTTATTTTTACAAAATACTTAACATCCAGTTTGTCGGCGAAGCTGAATACGATATCGGCTGCGTCATCTGCAGAGCCATCTTCAATAACCAATACCTCAAACTGCTTATAGGTTTGCAAAACAAGCGTTTCCAGCAGTTCTTTAATCTCCTGCGGGCGGTTGTATAGGGG
>JBIOHE010000475.1:0-3076 GCA_044448725.1 Sphingobacteriales bacterium
ACAGGATGCTCCTGCGGAGCGATAAGCGCTTGAACGCCCCGACTCCAGCGGAGTCGCGTGTTTATAGATCAGAAAAATGGAAAATTCAGGCTCCAGAAGAGCCTCCTTGGGATTTCAATGTTTTAAAAGCGATTTCCCTGAGCAGCCCCGTGTGTATTGATTTGTTTTTTTATATCTATTTTTAAAGGTACCTGCATCTTCTTTTTCCCAAAGGTCCCGAACGGCTACCTTTCCTTTCAGGCCAAGTTGGGCAGAGTTTACATCCACTTCCTGCGGTTGCTCCGCAAATCATTCATGTCGCTCAATATCCTGGATTTTGGGTTAAGTTTTTATTAAGATCACGCTCTCATCCATTAATACCCTCTTATAGTACCGTATACTCCGTAAGATTGATCTCTAATGTCATACAGTGGACGGAGTGAGTAAATTCTCCCCCCGTCAGCTAAATGAAATAGGTTGTTATCGGATACTGACAGGTTTTTCAGGATCTCTTCCTTTGTCCCTTTTAAAATGACCTCAGATGCGGTCTCAAATGCCAGGAGATTGGGGCCGTAAAATATGGCCACTACTCTTGGATCATCAGGCATAGCCTTGATATAAAAATTGTAGTGGAAAACCAGTTTTATTTTTTCATTGTTCTTCCATTTACGATTTATACTGTAATAGGATAAAGGCGAAACATTGGCATTCTGCCTTTGGTCATTGACATATATATCTACTTTTCCTGCCCAGGCGGAAATTAAAAAATTAAGATTAAAAACCACCGCCTTCTTTGCTGAAACAGTAAATTCTACCGTGGAGTCTGTGGGAAAATTGCCTTGTTGCTCCAGTACTATGCCTTTTTCAGTCCATGCAACTTTGGAGGGAATGTACAGGTTGACCCACAAATCAGAATCGCCGTGAAAATAAATTCCTGAATTCAATAAAGCAAATGCCTCGATGCTGGTGCCGTTGCAGCAGCGAAAATCATTTTCTTTTAAAAAAGCCTTAACTCTGGGAGAACCAAGCGGTAAATGATAAACATTATTTCCTGTGAGGGAATTTTGTGTTGGCAACACGGCATTGTAAAATGCATTCATGTACTCGTTGGCATAGATCGGATTGGCTGTCCATGAAAAAAGCGTTGAGGTTAGTTTCTGCGTGTTGTGTGTTACACATGATTCTGCAATCTCATTGGTCATCGTATTGCTGAGATGGTCAGGTACGCCCCAATGTTCTGCACTGAGTGATGTGGGTGTGACAACATTAGGCCGTGGGCCGCTGCTTGATCCGTTTGCATAGGCATGATGCTTAATGAGCATATCCCAGAAATTCACTACAGCATCATGATACAAACTTTCGTGAGTAATAGAATATCGCTGCGCAAATCCATTGACCAATACTAAATGCGTATTTGAGTGCAGCCCGCTCAAAATATCTTCGTTCTTTGACAGAGGAACGGCAAACCAGTCACGGTCGAATATTTTCGCTATTGCCAGGTGCTTAGGGTCTTTTGAAATTTTGTAGAGTTTATATAAAACATCGTTCATTGCACCGGATTCGTTTGCAGGATTCGCCCCTGGGGTGTAAAGTACCTTTTCAATGGTTTCCTTATCAAGCCTGGACATTCTGTTATTGACATAAGCCGCCATTTCCACCACCATCACATACGCTTTTTTGTTTTTGGTTCGTACAAAAACATCCAGCAGGCCCTGCATGATCTTGTGATAAGTATAATACGGTGCCCATACACCACCATAGTTTCTTTCCAATATGTCAAATTCGCTTTCCGGAAATGCGCTTAAGTAACCGTTGCCTAAAGCTTGCTGGCATTTGTATAATTCATCTATCATGTAACTAAGCCGTTTGCTTAATAATGTATCGTGATACTTTTCTACCAATAACGAAGCGGCGGAAAGATAGTGTCCGGTGAAATGGCCTCTCAATCCAACATCCGGGGCTTCCCAGCCTTCAAGAGGCTTGGCGTTAGAGGGCAATTTTGCATTTACCCTAAAATTGTGTAATAACCTGTCGGGGTCAAGAGATTTAATATACCTTGTGTTCAAGTCTTCTCTTTGTTTTATCCATGACGGTTTTAATACAACCGAAGCATCAGGGAAGGGCTGCGCTTTCTCGGTGACATTTTTGACCTCCTGGCCAAATGTTTTTAAATAACCAAAAATGCATAATGTTGCAACCGCTAATAATCTAATTTTCATCGCGAATTTTTAATTTGTTTTATAGGATAAATCAGGACCAATGAGGTATCGCGTCCTGCAAGCATAAAAACAGACCAAAACTTAAAACCCTCATTTATAGTTTTTTATTTGAGCGTGTATTACCGCTAAAATAACTTTAATTAACCATCGATAGTTTTAACAAAGCGGCCCCGTGTGTATTGATTGTTTTTTTATATCCTTCTTTAAAGGTACCTGCATCTGCTTTTTCCCAAAGGTCCCGAACGGCTACCTTTCCTTTGAGGCTAAGTTGGGCAAAGTTTATATCCACATCCTGCGGTTGTGCCGCCAGGTTGAATAAAGCGACATAAATATCCTTGCTACCGGGCATGTGCGAATACCAAACCATTGCGTCATTAGTTTTGTATAACTGGCGCGGTTCGGTACCATGTTGGTTAACGGCTATAACCTCATCGTTTGTAAACAGTTTCAATTCCTGTTCCCTGTTTTCGGGCAGGTTGCCGCCCAAAATTAACGGGGAGCGGAAGATGGTCCAAAATGTCATGTGCGAATACTCCTCGTCTTTTGTAAAACGGCTATAACGCTCGTCACCTACAGGGCCCCGTTTTGACAACTTGCCTATCTGTATCATATCACAATCGGGCCAATGGCCGGGCCCGCCAACGCCTTCCCATTGTTTGCCATAATTAAACATTTGCAATACGGCGGGCCACTCGTCCCAAAAGTCATTGGCCACCCGCCACATATTGACATTTTGTTTAACGTTATCGGCTTTATAAACAGGCGTCGCCCCCGGTGATGTACTGAACACGATGGCCCTGCCGCAGCTATCAATTGCCTCCCGATAGCCCTCAACCTCCGCAGTGCTATAAGGAGCCGATAAGTCATCAACCTTAATA
>JBIOHE010000476.1:0-3057 GCA_044448725.1 Sphingobacteriales bacterium
CTATGGACTATCGACCATGGTCTATGGACTATTCGCTATGAACCATTAAAAATACCAATGAGTTAACACTAACTTAACAATTAAATAAGCAGATTTGTAACCGTGGCTGAAAAGCCAGTCTTTTTATGGATAATAAACATATACCTATCATTAACAGGGAGATTAGCTGGTTATATTTTAACGACCGGGTTTTGCAGGAAGCTGCCGACCCAACCGTCCCGCTGATAGACAGGATAAAGTTTTTAGCTATATTTTCATCAAACCTCGATGAGTTTTACCGTGTCAGGGTGGCCACATTAAGCCGCCTGGCAAACCTGAACGAGCGGGCGAAGGAAATATTAGGGTACAACCCGAAAAAGATACTGAACCAGATAAAAAACATAGTTGTGCGGCAGGAACGGAAATTTAACAACCTGTACGAAAACATCATTGTAAAGCAGCTTGCCGAAGAAAAAATATTTATCCTTAATGATAAACAGCTGAATGTTAGCAGGGGAGAATTCGTAAAGCGCTATTTCAGGGAAAAATTATTGGCCACACTGGTGCCCATCATGTTAAATGAAACCCTTCAGCTGCCTGAACTGAGGGATCGCGCCATTTATTTTTTTGTTAAGCTTACTAAAGGCAAAACATCACAACTGGCCTTAATTGAATTTCCCGATTCGCTTTCCAGGTTTATTGTTTTGCCGGAAACCAATAACCTGAAATTTATTATCTTGTTAGATGACGTTATCCGTTATAGTCTGGAAGACATTTTTTTCATTTTTGAACATGATACTATCGAAGCCTTTTCCATACAGCTTACCCGTGACGCAGAGCTTGATCTTGATAAGGAAGTAAGCGAAAAATTTATCGACTCACTATCAAAAAGCCTGCAGAAACGTCGTAAAGGCAAACCTATGCGTTTATTGTACGATTCGGAAATGCCTCTTGATATGTTAAAATACCTGGTAAACAAAATGGGGCTGAGCGGCGAAAGCCTGATCCCGGGTAACCGTTATCATAATTTTAAAAATTTCATTGCCTTCCCGAATGTAGGCCGTCACGAGCTGGAGTACGAAAAAAGTACGCCCCTGCCGTTAGATGGTTTATCGTTTGGTAAAAGTTTGATGAGCATGGTTGCAAAAAAAGATTACCTGATAAGTACGCCCTATCAATCGTATGATTATGTGATCCACTTTTTGCGGGAGGCGGCTATAGATCCTAAAGTAAAAGAAATCAGCATTGCCGTTTACAGGCTGGCGGAAAACTCGCGGGTAATACATGCATTGATCAATGCTGCGAAAAATGGCAAAAAGGTTACCTGTCTTGTTGAATTAAGGGCGCGGTTTGATGAGCAAAATAACATTTCATGGAGCAGGCGGCTTGAAGAAGAAGGGGTTACAGTGCTTTATGGTATTGATGGGTATAAAGTACATTCAAAAATATGTTTAATCGCCCGGCTCGAAAAAGGAAAAACTGCCTGGTACGGTTGCTTATCAACCGGGAACTATAATGAAAAAACTGCGCAGATGTATGCGGATCATACGCTGCTGACTGTAGATAAGCGAATTACTGATGACCTGGTAAATATTTTTAAAGCATTAAACAAAAACCTGCTTCCAAAAGGATTAAAAAGTTTGATCGTATCGCCGATAGATTCGCGGCCCGCAATTTATAAGCTGATCAACAACGAAATAAAAAACGCAAAAGCCGGCAAAAAAGCTTACATGATTTTGAAAATGAACAGCCTTGCTGATGAACAACTGATAGCGAAGCTGTATCAGGCCAATAATGCAGGTGTGAAAATTCAACTTATTATTAGGGGGATGTGCTGTTTGATTGCCGGTATGAAAGGTTTTAGTGAAAATATCGAAATCATAAGCATAGTTGATAAATACCTTGAACATTCGAGGGTACATATTTATTGCAATGGCGGCAAAGAACTGATCTACCTTACCTCGGCTGATTTTATGACAAGGAATATCGATACCCGTGTTGAAGTTGGCTTTCCAATTTATGATGACAATTTGCGTAAGGAAATAAGGGATATCATAAATATACAGCTTGAGGACAACACCAAGTCACGTGAAATAAACAGTCACAATACAAATAAATATCATAAAACCAATACTGCGGTCCCTGTCAGGGCGCAGGTTGACATTTATAATTACCTGAAAAATAAAAACAAATAAAATTGAGATACGCCGCGATAGATATAGGGTCAAATGCCGTAAGGTTGCTTATTGCTGATATAATTGAGAATAACGGATCAGTTTCGTTCAAGAAAAACACACTCGTCCGCGTACCGCTGCGGCTCGGTGACGATGCATTTTTGCAACAACAGCTTTCTGAAAAGAAATCAACCGACCTTATAAAAACTATGCAGGCCTTTCGCAACCTGATGGATGTTTATAAGGTGACGGATTACATGGCATACGCTACTTCGGCTATGCGTGAAGCTAAGAATGGCCCGGATATAGTGAAAAGGATAAAAGAGGAAGCAAATATTGATTTGGAGATTGTTGCGGGGCAAAAGGAGGCCGGGATGATTTACGCCAGCCATGCGGACCAGAATATCGATAAAAACAAAAATTATCTGTATGTAGATGTAGGCGGCGGCAGCACAGAGTTGTCGTTATTTTCAGCCGGCGAACTCCTGGCTTCAAAATCTTTTAATATCGGGACTATCCGTATGCTGGATAACCAGGATACGGAAGAAACCTGGACCGAAATGAAGGAATTTATCCGTGACAATACAAGACAGTTCAAAGTTATTTCGGGTATCGGTACAGGTGGGAATATCAACAAATTGTACCGGATGTCCGAAGAAAAGGATAATGCGCCTTTAACCTTTGGTAAACTTAAATCGCTTTATACTTATTTGAATTCATTTTCTTTAAAAGACAGGATAAATGTACTTGGCCTTAACATGGACCGCGCAGATGTAATTATACCGGCATGTGAGATTTACTTAACCGTAATGAAATGCGCTAATATTAAAAATATCTACGTTCCTACAGTAGGTTTGGTAGATGGCATTATCCAAACATTGATAGAAAAAAATCAACCAAACAG
>JBIOHE010000477.1:0-3038 GCA_044448725.1 Sphingobacteriales bacterium
CTGCACTACGGTCATAATATAATCTTCAGTTTTGCGCACCGTAAATACATCGAGTAAAAACAGCAGAAAATCCTTTTGCGCTTCGCGCTTGCCCTTCGTTTTTTCATATAATTGCTCAACCATGTGTACTCTGGCTACTGCACTGGTATCGGCCAGGTAATCCAGGTAAGTAGTCAGGTTTTTCTTAAAGTCAGGGGCATTGTAAACAAGGGGGTCAGAGATGTTTACATAATCAAAAAAATGTTCCCGCATTTGCTCTATACATGGCGTAGTATCCCATGGGCTGTACATCCTACCCAGCGAAGACAATGCATTGGCGGTATAAGTGCCCAGGTATTTTATCTGCAGGGCCGCCACCATCTGGTTCGAAGCTTCAGCTTGTTTTTGCAGCGCCGCACGGCACAGTTTTTCGTTGGTAGCACAGTTTTTTTTAAGGTTTTTGAGCGAATCAAGGACCGGGTAGTGTACGTTACAGAATTCATCATAAGCCGCATTTTCACGCGAACCAATTGTACCTACAAAAACAATGCTATTGCCCTGCACCTTCATGATAAACTGAACCACCGGCTCGCCGGGCGACAGGATGAGCGATTTGCGAACACCCGCCAATCTTATTTCGTAAAAGCCCGGCTCCTTAATTGCAACCGGGATAACAAATGCATCCTGGTCGTTAACCTTGGTCTGATGATAATCCATGCCCGGTTTATAGGGCGCCAGCATAACCTGAAGTTCAGGTGGCAGTGGGGCATTATGTTCAATGTGCCCAATAATTTTTATAGTATCAGTTTTTTGCGCTGAGGAGGAGAACAACGCCATGGCAGCGATAGCTATAAGCAGGAATTTTAAACTTTTTATCATAGATTAAAAATTATCAATTTACGCTGGGATAAGCACCGGGATTGCTGGCCCAAATAAAACTATTGCCCATTATTTTTACAAGCCCTCCAAGCTGTTAAGTACAAATTAGAAATAAGCATGTTTTAATGATCTAGTTGGTGCAACAATTGTTGCACCAATGGATTTCCCGGGGCCATTTTGTCCGCCTTTTGAAGATAGTATTTTGCACTGTCAGTTAGATTCATTCCCAGGTACGTTCTTCCTAAATTAATCACCGCTTCAGGATTCGTTGGTATCGTCGCCATGGCATTTCTATTCACGGCAATGGCCTTCTGATATTCTTTCAATTGATAATAAGAAAAACTCAACTTATCATAACCGCTATAATCCTGCGGACGGATGTGAACCGCTTTTTCAAGATACGGAACGGCTTCCTGGAATTTTCCAGTGTGCATATAGATGTTGCTCAAGGTAATATAAGCGTCGTAATCCTGTGGCCTGATACGAAGAGCTTCTTCAAGATATGGAATGGCTTCCTGGAATTTCTCCCGGTGTATATAGATATCCGCGATATTAAGATGCGATACGGTATAACCGGGATTCAATGAAATGGCCTTGCGGTAATAAACAATTGCGCTATCGGTTTCTGACAACAATTCATAGGCACGTGCAAGGTCAAATGCTGCATTAAAAAAAGCAGGATAAATTTTAAGTGTTTTCCTGAAATGGGTTACCGCTTCCTGACGCAGTTGTTTTTGCTCTATCATATCAGTTGTTCCCGGAGCTGAAGCCTTAATAATCAGGTGTATCCCCAGCAATCGATGGCCCTGAGCGGATTCCTCAGCGCCGTATTTTAAATCATGCCTGAACAGCGTAAGGTCGTCTGTCCAATCAGCATTTCTTAACCAGGTTAGAACCGTTAGAATAAGCAAGACTCCTCCAAATCCAAATTTAAAAACCGGTGGAAATGTCGAAAAGCTGCTTTCAAGCTTGTTTCTGGTGGCATAATAGGCAATGGCGGCTATAATAACTATACTGAAACCAATTGAGGGAAAAAGAAGATACCTGTCTGCAATTACTCCTGGTATCAGGTTATTATAATTTGCAAAAGGCATAATTCCCAGCAGATACCCTATTAAACCGAGGGATAAAACTTTATTCCGCCGGATGCACAGAACAGCAAGTATTACAATCGCCAAATAAATTAACAGGCCAAGTATCGCCTGCCAGTCACTTATTTTAATAGGCCTGATGACACTATATCCGTAGTAAAAAGACATGGGATAAGGGATAATGACCAGTTTAGCATAATGCAGTAAAACATATAAGGAGGTGCCGATTCTTACATCATTCGGGTCGAATGTTCTTACCGGAGCTTCGGGGTAATCGAGTGGCCGGTCGGTGGAAACCGGCAAGGCCTCTACTTTAACGTCTCTTACGCGCTGCTGCAATCCCTTCAATTGCTTTGGAATCTCCTCTGGGGCACCTGTGGTCAGCACATAAGCCAGCGAATTTTTATTGTAAAAAATATTCGCTTTGTAAGCTGGGTTCGAAGCGGTAGTAGCTACTAATGATATCCAGGTTAGCAGCAATAAAGCTCTAACGTAATTAGAAAAGTCAGTACGCCGATAGGCCATATACCCTCCGGCTGCACCCAGGCACAAGTCGGTAAATGAATTGTAAAACGGCGGGTAATCCTTCATCAAAAGGGTGTTGAGGCAAAGCACAGCAGCGATAGCCACCATTGCGGAGCCAATAACCGCACCATGTTTCTTTCTTACTATAAAAAATCCTATGATGGGAAGAACCAGCCCGATTTGTTCAAAGCTATAGTGATGAGCCAACGGAATAATCAGGAAGCTTATAAAGAAAATCCAGGCCGCAACCCGGAAATGCCGTTGTGGATGAAAAATAAATGCGATAAAAACAAAAGCCACAAACCGATAGTAGAACAGGTTTAATGGCGGAAAACTATAAAAATGAAAACTGAGATACCCGCCCAGAAAACAAAATAACAGCCATTTGAAAACTCCTCTTGTTGTAAATAAGAGGACCATTAAAATTGCTGTCATTAAATAAATTCCCAACAGCGAGCCAATCAGTATTGCGAAAACCCCACCCGCCAGCAGTGGCAGAAGCAGGGCATATGGTTTCCAATCAAGCCAATCCTTGCGGCTTAGTTCACGGGTTTTTTTAAAAAA
>JBIOHE010000478.1:0-3036 GCA_044448725.1 Sphingobacteriales bacterium
AAACATTATATTCAACCAATTACGATTTTGAATTTATTTTTGTAGATGACGGAAGCAAAGACAATACGCTTAACGAAATAAAAATACAGGCCGAAATCCATCCCAATGTGTATTATATAGAACTATCAAAAAACTTCGGGAAAGACTATGCCCTTAAAGCGGGCATTGACCTTGCCAGCGGGAATGCTATAATTACATTGGATGCAGACCTGCAGCATCCGCCCAGGTTGCTGCCTAAAATGCTGAATTTATGGGAAGAAGGCTATGATATTATCTACACTTACCGTGAGGAAGCCAACCCCCATGTAAAAGGCTATCAAAAAGCGGCTTCAAAACTCTTTTATAAGGGGATAAATGCGCTTTCGGATATTAAGCTCGAAAACGGGATATCGGATTTCCGTATATTGGATGAAAAAGTTGTAGAGGAATTAAAGAAGATAGATGAGTATGAAATATTTTTCAGGGGAATGGTTAAATGGGTTGGTTTTTCGCAGGTAGGTATCCCATATACACCCGCTAAAAGACATACCGGCGAAGCAAACTACTCTTTTCTTAATCTGGCCAAACTTGCCATAGGCAGTATTATGGCTTTTAGCGTCCGTCCCCTGTACATTGCAACCGGCCTTGGCATATTTTTCTCCTTATCGGCATTATTATACATCCCGTACATCCTGATCAGTTATTTTTCGGGTTATGCAGTTTCGGGATGGGCTTCGTTAATTGCAACAGTTTCATTTTTTGGCGGCCTGCAATTGCTTGTTTTGGGGATAATAGGCATGTACCTTGGCAAAATTTTCCTGCAGACAAAAAACCGCCCTAATTATATTGTCCGTTCAACAAACCTGAAAGTTATCAAGAATGATTTTATTGGGGTTTGATGTCGAGGAATTCGATATGCCGTTTGAATACGGCAAAACACTGCCGTTTGACGAGCAGCTGGCAATTTCAACAAACGGAACACTTTTAGTACTGGCCTTATTAAAAGAATCGGGTATAAAAGCCACTTTTTATTGCACGGCTAATTATGCCTTAAGCAAGCCGGATATTATTTTAAAAATAGTAAACGAAGGGCATGAAATAGCCTCTCACGGTTATTATCACTCTGATTTTAACCTGGCCCATTTAGAAAGTTCAAAAATAGCGCTCGAAAACATATCCGGCACAAAAGTAACAGGTTACCGGATGGCGCGCATGATGCCTGTAGATGAAAAAGAAATAAAAAAGGCCGGTTATCTTTATAATTCATCCATTAATCCCACCTTCCTGCCGGGACGGTACAATAATTTTAATAAACCCCGGTCGTGGTTTTTTAAGGAAGATGTTTTACAAATACCTGTTTCTGTGTCGCCAATAGTCCGTTTCCCGCTCTTTTGGCTTACGTTTCATAACCTGCCATTACCATTTATAAAATGGATAAGCGCGGCAACCCATAAAAAGGATGGGTATCTTAACCTCTATTTTCACCCCTGGGAGTTTACCGATTTAAACCAGCCCGAAAAATTCGGCTTCCCGTCTTATGTTACAAAAAATTCGGGCGAAGCTTTTGTAAAAAGACTAAATGATTTTATTACCTGGGCCTGGTTAAAAGGTTATGAATTTATGAAAACCGGAGACTTTGCGGCAACAGTAAGCAAAAGGGAAGGCCAAGTGCTTTAAAATATTTTAATTCTGCTTTCGTTCCAAAGAAAACCCCGCCGGGTTGCAAGAAATCTCGCCGGAATATAAAAAAAGCGCCGTTGGGCGCGAAATATTGGTAGAAAATATAAAAAAGAATTTAGCGTGCCATCGGCACGTAACAAACTAAGGAGCATTAACGCTAATACATGACGGAGGTTAGGTACCTACGGCACTCAAGATCGTGGCGGTTGGTATTTCTACCAATATTTGCGCCCCAAAAGGGGGCTGATCTACTAATTTAATAACACACTTAGCTTCACCAATGCGTTTGTGCCCTGAGCAAAAAGGGAACCCCATAACGGAATTCCCTCTTTATTTTATATCGATTTAACTTTAAGCTTTTATTTCCTAAAGTGATCTATGATCAAATTAGCAAGTTCCAGCCCTATTCTTTCCTGGGCTTCATTGGTTGCAGCGCCGATATGCGGCGTTAATGAAATTTTTGGATGAGTTAGTATATCAACCCTTGGGGATGGTTCATTTTCAAAAACATCCAGGGCAGCAAATGATATTTTACCGCTGTCAAGCGCAGTAATTAACGCATCCTCATCTATCAATCCGCCACGTGAGCAATTCACTACACCGGCGCCTTTTTTCATGTGTTCAAACTCGCTCGATCCGATGATCGGTTTGTCAACAAATGGTGTATGCAGGGTAATAAAATCCGATTGCCTGATAATTTCATCCTGGCTTACAGTTTTTACGGTTACTTTAACGGTAGTACCACCGCCTAATACCACTTCAACTTCCGGGTTAAAAGGATAAAGGTCATAAGCTAATACATCCATACCTACCCCTATGGCAATTTTTGCCACCTCGCGGCCAATACGGCCAAAGCCTAAAATTCCAAGTGTTTTTCCGCGCAGCTCGACGCCTTTGGCATAAGCCTTTTTAAGATCGTTGAATTTTGTAGCGCCTTCAACCGGCATTTTGCGGTTACTGTCCTGCAAAAACCGTACACCTGTAAATAAGTGGGCGAATACCAGTTCGGCAACCGACAAGGATGATGAAGCTGGTGTATTATAAACGCCGATGCCTTTTTCTTTGGCATATTCCACGTCGATATTATCGACGCCTACGCCGCCGCGGCCAATCAATTTCAGATTTGGGCAGGCGTCAATCAAAGCCTTGCGCACTTTAGTTGCGCTGCGCACAGTAATACCATCATAGTTTTGCAGTTTAACCAGCAATTCTTCCTGTGGTATGTTATTGGTATCAATAATAAAACCGGCCTCTTCTAAAAGTTGTTTACCTGCCGGGTCAATTCCGTCGTTAGCTAATATTTTGATCATTTCTTTATGTTCATTAGTTCATTTGTTCATTAGTTCATTGGTCTGCTTCATTAGTTCGATTGGATAT
>JBIOHE010000479.1:0-3011 GCA_044448725.1 Sphingobacteriales bacterium
ATGCCATACTTGGTAGACAGCCTGCATTCTCGCTTCCTTCTATAGAAAATATAAGTTGGTTTCATTATTTTGTAGTGCCCGTCGTTTCTCTCATGGCGTCATTTGCCGGAGTGATTTTTCAGCGGACGACTATTTTTTGCAGAGGACGCGTAAAAAGACAAAGACGAATTCCGATTTGGTTGCTCCCATTATGCGGAGGACTCATCACCTGGATTATCGGTTGCAGTGCATTTTTAGCGACCGGGAAAATCGGTGTATTCGGTCTTGGCTACCAGGATTTATCCAATGCATTAAATAATAATTTTGAATGGGAACTCGCCGGAATTCTTGTTTGCGCTAAATTATTCGCAACTATTGCCGGTTATAGTTTGGGAGGTTGCGGCGGTATTTTTGCTCCTTCGTTGTTTATTGGTGGGTTAACCGGATATTTCATTGGAGGAATGGCAAGTTATTGGATTCCATTAACGCCTGCTGACCATATCGTCCTGGCTGCGGTAGGTATGAGCTCCTGTCTTGGCGCAATTGTCCGAGCTCCCCTAACTTCAATGCTGATTGTTTTTGAAATGACACATCAATTTTCATTGATACCCGGACTAATGCTGGGGACAATTATAAGTCAGGCCGTTGCCCATCGTTCTGGCAAATTAAATTTTTACGACGCACTCCTTGTTCAAGATGGACACGAACTACATAAAATCCGACCACCGCTTGATTTGCAAAGTTGGCAGAATTTGCCTATTTCCGCAATTGCCAGTCCTAATCCGGTCGGACTAAAAAATCTCACCGAAAAAGAGATGCAAGAAATCTTGGAAACTTATCCGTATGGTGCCTTCCCTGTTTTTTCTGGTACACGGGTAAAAGGCATAGTCACACGCCAACAAATACAGGATGCTCTTTTCAAAAAAAGCATTCCTCAAATTCAGGAAATAGGGATTTGTTATACTGATCAGACAGTAAGAGAGGTGGGAAACAAATTTGTCGAATCTGCAATTCATGTCTTGATTGTACTTGATAGGGATACCACCACAATTAAAGGGATTGTTACGTTACATGATTTAATTCGAGCTCAAGCTTCTATTCAGGCTTAAAACTATTTTAATCGGATTATCATTATGAATCTGCCCAAAACCGTTTGACGACATACAATTAAATCATAGCACATTGACTTTTTCATTCATTTATATTAAGTTTTTGGTATATTGTGGTATTCGGCATGTTTTATTTGATAAACCTAGTATATGAATAAGAAGAACGCGGTGCTTACAACCAAGTTTAACAAAATCCTTGTGCTCATAGGTTTGAGCGGAATGATCGCAATTTTACCGGCAATAAAGAATGCAGAGGCTGCCGCGGGAAAACCCGCAAAGGTGGTTTTTGCGGTCGAATGATATGATGTAGGAAAAAAAGCCCTGGAAGGGCTTAGTGGCGTTGAAAAAGTCGAGAGAGGACGATGTCTGATTTACGAGATAAATACCGTATATTATGACTCGGATAAAATAACTGAAAAAGAGATGAAGGATATTTTAACAAAAGCGGGAACTTATATTAAGACATTACAGAGCGAATAAATAAAAGAGGTTGGAAAACCATGTTACTGAATATAAAAATAGTGCTAATATTTACTTTTATGATTCCCCTAATGACGGTGAAACTATTTGCCAACACGACCTATGAAAAGGCGACTCTAGCAGGCGGGTGTTTTTGGTGCATGACGCCGCCCTTTGAAAAACTCAGCGGTGTTAAAAAGGTTATATCGGGATATACCGGAGGAAAAGGGGCAAACCCGACCTATGAGGACTACAGTGAAAAGAGTTATATTGAAGCGGTGCAGATCACCTTTGATCCGTCCATAATCACCTATGCACGGATCCTTGATGTTTTCTGGCGACAGATAAACCCAACCGATTCGAAAGGACAGTTTTGCGACAGGGGGCCTGAGTACCGGCCCGCCATATTCTATGAAAACCAGGAACAGAAAACAATAGCAGCGCAGTCAAAGACAGCCCTCGGGAAATCAGGAAAATTTAAAAAACCAATTACCACTGAGATTATTCCCGCATCCGCATTTTATCCGGCGGAAGAATATCACCAAGATTATTATAAAAAAAACCCGCTGCGTTACAAGTATTACCGCTATCGATGCGGCCGCGATCAGTTTTTGGAAAAAGTTTGGGGTGACGCCGCAGACGATAAAAAAACCTCCAGCGAATCCAAAAAATATAAAAAGTATACAAAAGAGGAATTGAAAAAAAGGCTAACACCTCTCCAGTATACAGTTACCCAGGAAGATGGAACAGAACCGGCCTTCCACAACGAATATTGGAATAATAAAAAAGAGGGTATCTATGTGGATATCGTTTCCGGCGAGCCACTCTTCAGCTCAAGAGATAAATTTGATTCAGGTACCGGATGGCCTAGTTTTACCCGTCCTCTTGAACCGGGAAATATTGTACAAAAAGTAAAAAGCTCCTTTTTTACTACAAGTAACGAGGTGAGGAGCCTTCATGCCGATTCCCATTTGGGGGACGTATTTAAAGATGGCCCGCCACCTACAGGACTGCGTTATTGCTTAGATTCTGCAGCTCTTAGGTTTATTCCCAAAAAGGACCTGGGAAAGGAAGGATACGGAAAGTACGAGAGATTATTTGAGAAAAACAAATAACTACCACCAGCGCTGCGGTTTAATTATAAGATAATACCTCTATCCCATAAAAAACAAGAACTCCTGGCAAAAAACCGGGAGTTCTGTCTATGGTACCACCATGCTCCCCCTATTGGACGATTTTAGAACTAATTTTGATATGTTTAAAGATATCATTTTGATTAGGGACTTAATTTTTGATGTTTCATAAAGGATACTGTGAGTATTTCGAAATACAGAATTGAAGACTCATTCCGCTGAAACGGAACATTTAAATCTCCTTCGACAAAATAATATATAATTTGCTCGCAAACTTGACTCTCTACCCAAGGTTGGTTATATTCAAATAATTTCGAGGTGTATTGCGATA
>JBIOHE010000480.1:0-3009 GCA_044448725.1 Sphingobacteriales bacterium
CATATTGATTTCATTTAAGCCAGTTACTTTTATACATGTTTAAACACGCAATAAATTAGTTCATTTTTTTAACCCCTAAAAACAATTAACATGAGAAGTTTATCTAAAATTAGTTTTGTCCTTCTGTTGGCGGCTGCAGCAGTTTCATTTTTGTTATCGGCCTGCCAAAAAGTAGCGCAGGCGCCAACAGGCAGTACAGCCACTGGTACTAAAAACACAACGGCCACAACTACCACTACAACAGCGACGGTAAATTCTGCTGCATTTTCCAGCAGTCAGGCAATAGTAGTTTCGGCTACCCCGGGCGATACAGTTTATGTTGTAGGTACATGTACACCAGGCAGCAAGGCAGATACACTTGCCGCCAGCGCTTTACCCGCATCGGTAACAGCTTACTTAACCGCAAATTATGCAGGCTATACTTTCGTAAAAGCTTATAAAACGCTTAACTCAACAAGTGTAATTCAGGGCTATGTAGTAAACATAACATTTAACGGCAACCCGGTTGGTTTGAAATTTAACGCCAGCGGTGTTTTTGTAAGTGTATTAGAGCAACGCCAGGCACAGGACCTTCATGGTCAGGGCTACCATCAGGGCGGGCTTTTTGGTAACCGCGATGGTCAGCACTCCGATACACTTGCAGTAAGCGCTTTGCCTGCTGTGGTAAAAACCTATTTTACCGCCAATTATCATGCTGACACTTTAAAACATGTTTTGGTTAACAGGGATAGCAGCCTGGTGGTTATTAGTAACGATAAGGGTGTTTTTGCCACGCAATTTACAAAAGCCGGAGTATTCATAAGCAGGACTCAAATAGTACCTGAAGTTGAGGACATTCATGCTACGCTTACCCAGGCCGCGCTGCTTGCAAATATCACCACATACTTAACAACTACTTACCCTGGTTATGTATTTGACAGTGCATTTTCCGTATCGGTAAGCGGGGTAGTAACCGGATATGTAGTGTTTATTGATGCAAATACTACCAAATATGCGGTATCGTTTAATGCAGGCGGCACCTTTGTACAAAGCACCACTGTAAGATAATTAATACCCCTAAAACATAATAATACCCCTAAAACAATAACAAAACCGGCATTCGTAAAAGATCGCCGGTTTTTTTTATGCGGTATTTTATTAAAAATTAACGAACGGCTTTGCCTGCAATTGGAAAAAAGGTTGCAAAGCTGTGATGTTTCAGTAAAAATAAATGTTTATAAACAAAACACTGTCGATTTTTTTAACACAGAGTCAACGAGGGAGCCACTAAGAACACAGAGAAATATGGTAAAATCCTTGAGGTTGGAGAGAAAAAATGAAATATTGAATCCAGTCCCGGTGCCTCATCTCCGATTGTCATCCTGAACGTGGTGAAGGATCTTGAAGCGACAAGTCGGCTACATGCCTGGCGTAGAAGATGCTTCTCCGCCCATTGGCGGATCAGCATTCAGAATCTCTTTGTTGAAATTTAATGAACGGTTAGTTATATAGAAGAACATGTAAAAACGTGTCCTTGCGTTCTGTTAGGAACGTTTGGTAACGGCGTTTAGATTGAATTGTCCCCTTCAGAGATTATGAGAACAACAATGCCTTGTTAAGGAGTGTATGACAATTCGAATTGCTGTATTTTCCAGCAGACGTTCCTGCGTCCAGAGGACCTGATACAGCGCAATCAAATAAATAACAGTGCAGCGTGTGTGATTGGGTTAACCCAAACGTAAGTCTGTTTTCAGGAGAGGATTTTCTCTTCGGAGGTGTTTAGCAGAACTGATAGCCGGGGACGGCAATTGATAAATATGAATGGGTTTAACGGGAGGGGTATCCATGTATTTAGAAAGGTTTTTAAACCGGGAAACTGTAATGGATTATGAAAGAAATTACAGTTTCCCGGAAAAAGTTTTTATTCGATAGTTTTACCCGGAAGGACTAAAACTGCTTCATTTAAAACCACATCGCTTAAAAACCCCGAGCATATCCCTTTTACAACAACAACGGAATCTCTTGTGTTTGTATTAGTCCCGGATTTTAATGTGCAGAAAATATTTGCAAAGGCATCTCCGCTTTTAATGGTCAGGGTGGTATTTCCAGACTGGTCTTTATCCTTTTTCAGGATTACACCTTTAACCTCAATTGCTTTATTCAGGTAGCTTTTATCAGCCGACGGTTCATTAGTTTGGAAATCTTTAACAATTTTTGCTGCCGTAACAATGGTGGCATCCTCTGATTCAACATTTCTGTGGTGGGTTTTTGAATATTGAAAAACGTAAAACCAAACGCCAAAAGCGCCTATAAAAACAATTCCCAGTGCGCTGATTACAATCTTCTTTTTCATGTGTTTTTATTTTTTCTATCAATTAGTTATTAGTTGTTACTTTCGGTTTCACAACGGTAAATACCCTTGATATATTAAAGCCAAAACGTATATAGCCCTTATTCCATTGCCCGTCTGTTTGGGTTATAAAGCTGCTTTCATTTATCCCCGTTGAGTTAGTGAAGAAAAGCTGAAAAACGTGCCCGCCTGTTTCAATATCAAAGCCTAAGGACAGTGAGTTATAATAACCCGGATATCGTTTAACCTGATAATAATATTCGGCTGTAAAGTTCACTCGTTTCGACAACCGCTCGCGCAAACCGAACCCCATAGAATAAAAATCATTAGGTATTGCCTGCGTTGGGGTAATATTATAATGAACCATAGTTGGAACTAATTGCAGGGAAATATAATCATTGAACTTTCTGGCGAGGATAACCTGATTGGTAAAATAAAAGTGGTCAGAGCTGTTAATAGTATATGTGGTAGCCGGATCTTTTAGAGAACGCCAGGTGACTGTTGGTACAAAGCTTATAGATACGGGCATTTCAACTTTACCGGTTGACTGTCTCAGTATCCTGTATTTAAAAAAGCCGTCAAATTCTTTATTATAATTGCTTCTGCCTGCACCTATTTCCAGCCTGTCCGAAATACCGTAGTCCAAACCAATCCGCATTGTCCCCTGGTCAAGCCCGAAA
>JBIOHE010000481.1:0-3004 GCA_044448725.1 Sphingobacteriales bacterium
AATTACAAATGGTAACTTTTTAGTTACAAACCAGCAGATACAAAAAATAAATTTGGACAATTACGAATTAGTCGTAGATTTACGAAACAATCGTAATTAAAAATGGAAAAACTATCAAAACAAGAAGAAGACGCCATGCAGGCTGTATGGCAATGCGGAATTGGTTTTATAAAAGATTTTCTTGATTTGCTCGAAGAACCCAAACCGCCATATACCACATTGGCATCAACCGTAAAAAACCTGGAACGCAAAGGTTTTGTAAAAAGTGAAAAAATGGGGAACTCCTTTCGTTATGCGCCGGCAATCCAGGAGGAAGAATATAAAAAGAAGTTTATGAGCGGTTTTGTAAACGACTATTTCCAAAACTCCTATAAAGACCTGGTCACTTTTTTCGCGAATGAAAATAAGATCAGCGCCGGCGAACTAAAAGAGATCATCAAACTAATTGAAAACCCTAAACCCTGAAGCCATGCCAGCCCTCTTTGTTTTCCTATTGAAGGTGAATGTGGCCCTGCTGTTGTTTTGCGCAGGCTACTACCTGGTGCTAAGGCACCTTACCTTTTACACGCTTAACCGGGTTTACCTGGTTACTGCCATACTTTTTGCTTCATTGTATCCTCAAATAAACCTTTCGGGCTTTGTGCAACGGCACCAGCAAATAGTAAAACCCGTGCAGGCAGTAGTTTTTAACTGGCAGGCCCCGGCGGAAAAATTTGCAGGCCGGCTTGCCCGCCCCAATTACTGGGACTATATTGAAATTATATTTTGGGCCGGTGTAGTGTTTTTGGCCATGCGCCTGCTGGTGCAGTTGTATTCGCTTTACAAATTGTACAATAACTCCACTGCCGCAACAATTTACGGTCATAATATCAGGGTGCTTAATGGTAAAACCGGCCCATTTTCGTTCTGGAAAAGCATCTATGTAAATCCTGAAAACCATGAACCGGCTGATCTCCGGGCCATACTAATGCACGAGCAGGTGCATGTAAAAGAATGGCATACCATAGATATCCTGCTGGCTGAATTAAGCACCATATTTTATTGGTTTAACCCCGGTATATGGTTAATAAAAAAAGCCGTCCGTGAAAATATTGAATTCATCACCGACCAAAAAATACTAAAAAATGGAGCCGACACCAAACAATATCAGTACAGCCTGGTCAGTGTAAGCTTCGCTTCCACATCAAACACAATCGTTAATCACTTTAATTTATCAACCATTAAAAAAAGAATCATCATGATGAACGCTAAAAGATCTTCGAAAGTTAACTTAACGCGATATGCATTTTTAGTGCCCGCAGTTGTTGCGTTGCTGCTTGTCTTCAGCATATCAAAAGCAGCGTTGGTCAGCAAACACAACAACGTATTTAAGACTTTCGCATCAAAAATCAGAACAAGTAACAGCACCGTTGATAAAAGCATAGCATTTGTTTCAAAAAACGGCATCCCCTCTGTAAAAAACAATTTGAACATTCCCAATAAACCGGTAACCCTTAAAGCCGCTGATACCATAAAAAAAGGTAACTTCTTTATCAGCACATCGCATCACAACGATTCATTAAACTATGTGATCAACGGAAATAAAGCGACCAAGGCCGATTTCAATGCGCTTGATTCAAAACACATTGCCAGTATTGAGATCATGCCTGCAGAACAGGCGAGCAAGATTTTTGATCAGATTACTAACAAAAACGACGTACTGTTTGTAACCACTAATGACTCGGAGGCCGGTAAAAAATTCAAAGAAAAAATAGATAAAGCGACGGGTATGGATAACGTGAGTTATAGTATTGCCGCAATTTCAAAAGGAAAAGCTGCCGGCGGAAATAACTCCGTGTCAGTTACCTCCGGAGATGGTGACAGTGCCTCCACTTCCGTTACAAGCACATCCGCCTGGTCATCCAATGTTAATGTTACCGATGTGGCCCCCAAACATTATAAAATGAAAACAATACATTTAAAGGCAGGCAAATTTAAGGTTGATACTTTTACAATAATTAAAAACGGCAAACAAGTCACAGAAACATTTGCCGGGCCTGATTCAGATAGGGTTAAAATGGGTAAAAGAGTATATACTATAACTTCAGATGATGATGTGACCACTATTGAGCCTAAAATTTCTTTTAAGAAAAACAAAGCTTATGCCAAAAAAGCTTATATGGTAATCAGGTCAGGGAGTGATGACGAAGCCAGTATCGAACACCTTTCAGAAAAAATGATCATGATAGATGGCAAAGAAGCAACCGCGCACGATATGAAAAAACTTTCTGCCGCAGATATCGAAAGCATGAACGTTAAATCGGGCGATGAAATGACCAGAAAATATGGCGATAAAGCCAAAAATGGGGTCTTATTTATTTCCACAAAAAAGGCTGAGCGGAAGTAATTGGTTTATTGAGTTGATTAAGTGAGCTGTTCTCCATAACTTAATCTTTTTGCAAACTGATTATCAATCAACCCATCATCATTTCGCCAGATTCAACCCGCTTCGGCGGGTTTTTATTTGGGGGCAATGTTCAATGCCATATAGGCAATTAACCGTTGTTGGACTATTTTTGATAAATGGGTACTGTAATTCGTCAAAAATAAATATTTTGAAAAATACATCAAGAAAAGAGTTAAGTAGTTTATCTTTATCAGAAAGAAATGAAAAAAACCTTATTATTCATTTTGGCTGTCTGCACAGCCGGAATTGTTGTTGCGCAACAATATGTAATCAAAGCCCATATTACAGGTTTTAACAACGGAGCAAAGTTTTATTTAAAAGATATCGACGCTGACGCGGATATTGACAGCGCTTTTATTCAAAATGATCACTTTGTTTTAAATGGTAAACTGGCCGAAACTCCTCAAAGTTTATGGCTTTACAGCCAAACAGGCAAAAATTATTATTATGTAACCCTGATGATCGGCAATGAGGATATAAACATCAATGGCGATATTAAAGATTTCCCTTTCGACTTATCGGTTACAGGTTCAAAAACACAGGATGAACATAATATAC
>JBIOHE010000482.1:0-3002 GCA_044448725.1 Sphingobacteriales bacterium
CAAATATACTCATTTAAAGGAAGCGGTTTTATCTAAAGAATTGATAAGTAATAGATTTTATCTATATAAACTTGATTTTAATATTGTTTTTAACAATATATTAAAGACCAGTGATCCAAAGCAAAAAAACGCTTAATATTTTTAAGAAACCGGGTTAAAAATTGCAAAAAAGGAAAATTTCAATAAAAAGAAAAGGACAACCTGTATTTTTTTAATTTGTTGTGACAGGATAAAAACTTTACTTTTATGACCGGCACCAAAAATAAACCGCCCATTATCTTTTTACTTTAACCTGATTATAAAATTATGCACCGACGGCATTTCGTAAAACTTTCTGCCGGGGGCACGGCAGCTTTATTATTCAACAGGCTTACTTATGCCGCAGGCAATAGCCCTTTAATAAATACGCCCGATGAGGTATGGGCGCAAACGGATACCGGCTGGTTTCAACTAAAACCGTCGGGCGGCCTGTCGTTTACTTTTAAGGATATTGAAGTAAGCCTTAAAACCAACGGCAATGCCCTGGGCGTTTATGTGCAGTCGCCATCCGTGGGACTAACGGGTGTACGTTTAAAATGGAAATACCTGGTCAAACCTGCAACAAAGGTTTTA
This sequence comes from Sphingobacteriales bacterium, assembly GCA_044448725.1. Lineage (GTDB taxonomy): Bacteria > Bacteroidota > Bacteroidia > Sphingobacteriales > Sphingobacteriaceae > Mucilaginibacter. The sequence continues at coordinate 613 of JBIOHE010000482.1, forward strand.
GGCGATCAATGGGAACGCACCTACGGCGATGTCGCCTGGAAAAGCCCGGACAGCAATGCGAAAAACCCATGGTATGTATTAATGCACGATGAAGTACAAACCGCCTGCTTTGGTGTAAAAACCGGCTGCAATACCATTTGCTGGTGGACGGTTAATCAAAACAGTCTTGAATTAACGTGCGATACGCATTCCGGCGGCGCGGGTGTACAATTGGGTTCGCGCAAACTGCATGCAGCTGATATAATAACAACCGGCAGCACCGCCGATGAGACCCCATTTTTAACGGCACGAAGATTTTGTAAACTGATGTGCGAAAAACCGCGCCTGCCGAAACAACCGGTTTACGGCATAAACGACTGGTACTATGCCTACGGGGATAATTCGGCCAAACTAATAAAAGAATTAACTGCGTTAATGGCCGACCTGGTAACAGATACGGATAACCGCCCCTTCTCGGTAATTGACGCAGGCTGGGCGGTATATTCGCCATATCTGCCGGGCGACGGCGGCTGGGCGGATGATTTCTCGAAGCCCAACGATAAGTTTAAAGACATGCACCTGATGGCGGAAGATATTGCAAAACTGGGCATGCGTCCCGGCTTGTGGACACGCGCCCTATGTGCAAAATATAACGACAACCCTAATTTACTGGCCCCGAAAATTCCCGGAAGGGATGATCCCAAAAATCCGGTGCTTGATCCTACCATACCCGAAAATATGGAAAGGGTAAAAAACAATATTGCCATTTACAAACAATGGGGCTTTGAAATGGTAAAACATGATTACAGCACTTATGACATAACAGGCAGATGGGGATCTGAGATGACCGATGCCATTACCCCGCCAGGCTGGAGCTTTAATGATAAAAGCAAAACAACCGCCGAGATCATCAACCACCTGTACGGTTCTATCAGGGAAGCGGCTGATGATATGTATGTTATCGGTTGTAATACTATGAGCCATTTATCGGCAGGTGTTTTTGAACTTAACCGCATTGGCGACGATACCAGTGGCCGGGAATGGGCCCGTACGCGTAAAATGGGCGTAAATACCCTCGGATTCCGGATGCCGCAGCACAATGCTTTTTATGCTGTTGACGGCGATTGCGTTGGTTTAACCAATCAGGTACCCTGGGACAAGAACAAACAATGGATGCAGTTGCTTGCAGAAAGCAGCGCCCCGCTCTTCATTTCAGCCCAGCCCGAAGCATTAGGCGCTGAACAAAAAGCCCTGATTAAACAGTGTTTTGCCAAAGCTGCAAAAGTACAGCCCATCGGCGAGCCTTTGGATTGGTTAACTAATCCATTGCCCGCCAAATGGAAATTGAACGGCAGGGAAGTTGATTTTAACTGGGGATAAGTGCGGGTAGAGGGTGAATGATCTTTTATTTGGATAATTTTTTATTTACCCCTTGTCAATCGTCTGGAAGAAAGCTTTTTCCAAATTTGGTGTGCTATATCAATTTCTTCCTGCAACATTCCAAAGCGCTCTTTTAAAATTACCTGATTTGTTAATTTTAAAATTTCTTCGATATCCGTTTTGTTGCGGATTAACTCATCTATTTGCGGCAGAAGTTCCGCATTGTCACTATGATATGGCAACAAAGTCCGCTCTGCTTCATTTGGCATCAACTCTAATACCCCCCCGCCGTGGCTGCGTCCGCAAACTTCTGTAAATGCAAGCGAAAGGGAGTTATAATAACTTGCTGTAAAAGCTTTAATATCTACCCCTTGTTTTACAAATACCCGATGCATTGTATCTGTTGTATATGCCTTAGCTTCATTTATTATTAAACGCGGGTACAAATTATTTCTTCTGATAAAAAGCGCCTCAGAAATTTTTAACGATGGCACTACAAACCAATCCTCACGAATACCTGTTTTATATCCTGTATGAATACCTAAGTTTTCTCCGTATGCAATATATCTGACTGCGCCATTTTTTTGATCTAATTGTGTTCTGGCTGGAAATACTAAAAGATGTGCTTTCGCTTTAGAGAACTTATTCTTTTTCCAATCATCTTCCGTAAAAACAACACTGTTGACCTGAACACTCCTGCCAACCATTGGTTTTGCATAATGTGTTAAATCATATTCCTCTACTGTTGAAAGCGGGACTGTGAAAAAATCATTTGAACCGGTTGTAATACCAACTTCAACTTTCGCAAACTTGCCAATTGTTGCGATATTATACTTTTTTGCAACATTTTCTAAAAAGTCAATCTCTTCCTGTTCTAAAAAATAGAATGTCCACTTATTAGATTTAAAATCGATTCTTTTCTTAGGGCTTTTCAATAATGAAACATCAAGTTTTTGCAATTCACTTGCGTCCCTTAATTCAAAATGTTCAATATTGTGTTCTTTGGAATTATTTTTTTCACACAATAACAA
>JBIOHE010000483.1:0-2984 GCA_044448725.1 Sphingobacteriales bacterium
AACTACAACAGTATTCTAATTTAAAATCCTTTTGAACTATAATTCTTAATATGTTTAATACAAACGAATTGAACGACAAACTCGTTTCTGAGTTGCGTGATATTGCAAAAAATTTAGGCGTAATTGAAGCTAACGACCTTAGAAAGGCAGAACTGATCGAAAAAATCATCGAACAGGAACAGCTTATTGAAGCCGCCAGGCAGCAGCAAAATGCTGTAAATACCATTTACGCGCCAAAGGACGCCGTGCCTGCACAAGCTCCCGAAAAAATACGGAAAAGGATACGAACTGTAAAAAACAGTAATGAACCCCGCATTGAAGTTCCGCTGGATGATACTAATTTATTCGATATCCAGGATGATGAACCTTCTGTTGACGAGTCTGAAGACATAGAAGCCGGGATCATCGGCGAAGATGGAGGGAGCGGGCAGCCGGGTGAAGACAACGGCAAAAGCGAAGATGGTTCTTCCGAAGTTCGCCCTCAAAAATTTGAGCGCAGGGTAAGCAATCAGGCCAGTCAGCAAAAAAACCAGGAACCGCCGATAAATCTTGATTTTGACAATGTAATCGTAAACGAAGGCGTACTTGAAATAATGCCCGACGGCTATGGCTTTTTACGGTCATCCGACTATAATTACCTTACTTCTCCTGATGATATCTACGTTTCGCAATCGCAAATAAAACTATTTGGCCTTAAAACCGGCGATACTGTACGCGGCAGCATAAGGCCGCCGAAAGAAGGTGAAAAATATTTTCCGCTGGTACGTGTGGAAGCCATTAACGGCCGCATACCTGCCGAAGTGCGCGACCGGGTTCCTTTTGATCACTTAACACCCCTTTTCCCTTCCGAAAAACTGAGTCTGTTTACTGATCCGGGTAATTATTCAACCCGCATTATGGACCTGTTTTCGCCGATTGGTAAAGGACAGCGCGGTTTAATTGTAGCCCAGCCAAAAACTGGTAAAACCATGTTGCTGAAGGATGTGGCAAATGCTATCGCCAAAAACCACCCCGAAGTTTACCTGATTATACTACTGATTGATGAACGCCCCGAGGAAGTAACGGATATGGCCCGCAGCGTACGCGCCGAAGTGGTATCATCCACCTTTGACGAACCGGCGGAGCGCCACGTAAAGATTGCCAATATTGTTTTAGAAAAAGCAAAACGTATGGTTGAGTGCGGTCATGATGTGGTGATCCTGTTAGATTCTATCACCCGCCTTGCGAGAGCTTACAATACCGTTGCCCCGGCTTCTGGTAAAATATTATCGGGTGGTGTTGATGCTAATGCCCTGCATAAACCCAAACGTTTTTTTGGCGCAGCGCGTAATATTGAAGACGGCGGTTCACTAACTATCATCGCTACTGCCCTTACAGAAACAGGGTCGAAAATGGACGAGGTTATTTTTGAAGAGTTTAAAGGTACCGGTAACATGGAGCTGCAACTCGACCGTAAATTATCCAACAAACGTATATTCCCGGCTATTGATATTACAGCTTCAAGTACACGCCGTGATGACCTGCTGCTCGACCGCGATACCTTACAGCGTATATGGATACTGCGTAACCACCTTGCCGATATGAATTCGCAGGAAGCAATGGAATTCTTACAATCTCAGATCAGGGGAACAAAAACAAACGAAGAGTTCCTGATCTCAATGAATTCATAAGGTATTTCGGATTTCGGAATTTCGATTTCGGATTTAACAAAAAAAATGGTATCGGGTTTATATAATATTTAAATTTGAGAATCCGCTTAAATTCAAAATAAATCCGAAATCGAACATTCGAAATCCGAAATAGAAACACCTTCATAACACCATGAAGAAGCGCATCAAAAAACACTTACCAAACGCCATTACCTGCGCAAACCTGTTTAGCGGTTGCGTAGGCATTGTTTTAGCTTTTAAGGGCGAACTTGTCGCCGCTGCCTACGCACTTTTTCTTGCTGCTATATTCGACTTTTTTGACGGGTTTGCGGCACGCGTGCTAAAATCATTTTCGGGCATAGGCAAAGACCTTGATTCACTTGCTGACATGGTAAGTTTCGGGCTTTTACCTTCGGCTATAATGTATGAATTATTTTTACAAGCCCCGCAAATTGACAAGGTAAGCAATTATCTGAATTTTATAGCATTCCTGATACCTGTATTCTCCGCGCTAAGGCTGGCTAAGTTTAACAATGACACCCGGCAGTCCGAAAATTTTATTGGTTTGCCTACACCGGCCAATGCCATTCTTATCGCTTCGTTCCCGATTATCATCAGTCATCATAACCACTATTACACCCCTTATTTGTCAAATCCTTATATACTAAGCTGTTTTGTAATTGTAATGTGCACACTGCTTGTACTTGAGGTGCCTATGATGTCGCTGAAGTTTAAAAACAGCGATTTCAATAAAAATATTTATCGTTATTTATTGCTGCTGTTTTCAGCAATTTTGATACTATTTTTTAAATTTGCAGCAGTTCCGGTGATCATATTTATCTATATCATCTTATCAATAATACAATTCAAATTCGCAAATGATACTAACGTGAGCAGCCCTCAAAAAGAAAAATAATTGCTCATGATAGCTTCATAGCTATAAAAACAAACCAAAAATGACAAAGTTCCAGGCCGAAATAGACGTAATGCCAAAAAAAGAAATACTTGACCCACAGGGGAAAGCAGTAACAGGAAGCATGAAAAATCTGGGCTTATCCGAAATACACAATGTCCGCATCGGCAAGCACATAACCCTGGAAATTGAGGCCGATAACGCCGAAACCGCACATAGTAAAGTTGACCAGGCCTGCAAAAGTTTGCTTGCAAACCTTATTATGGAAAGTTATAGTTTCACTGTATCAGAGGTTAGGGGGTAGAGATCAGTGATTGGAGGTTAGAGATTAGGCAGAACAAACTAACCTCTGATCTCTAATCTCCAGTCACTAACCACCGATTTCCAAATCCGCTTTAATTTTGATAAGTGTAGTTATATTA
>JBIOHE010000484.1:0-2983 GCA_044448725.1 Sphingobacteriales bacterium
ACTATATTATTAAAAAGCAGGATTGGCTGTTTATGAAAATTCAACAGCGGTTTCCCGAGCGCAAACAAATACAAACGGAAATCATGTATTCGGTATTAACCTTCACCGTATTTGCCTCGGTGGTTGTAGCAATTCGTCTTGCCAGCACACATGGATTACTTACTACAAAAGTTTACCGCCATTTATCAGAGCACAGCATCGCCTATTATATATCTACTACTGTATTTATCATTTTCTTTCACGACACTTACTTTTACTGGATGCACCGCTTAATGCATCATCCTTTGCTTTATGAAAGGATTCATAAAGTGCATCATTTATCAAAGGACCCAACGCCATGGGCCGCTTTTGCCTTCCACCCGAGCGAGGCAGTCCTTGAAATCGGGTTTGTGCCCCTGCTGATATTTACCCTTCCATTGCATTTTAGCTCGCTTTTCATTCTTTCTATGTGGCAGGTTATTTTTAATGTAATGGGCCATTTGGGTTACGAAATTTTCCCCCGCAAAATGATACAGCACCCTTTGTTTAAATGGCTGAATACTTCTACTAACCATAACATGCACCATAAGTTTGTACGGTGTAATTATGGTTTATACTTCAACATCTGGGACCGTATCATGAACACCAACCACGCCAAATACTACGAAACTTTTGACGAGGTAACCACCCGCAGGGACGAAGGTCTTAAAAAGCTAAGAGAGGCTGAGCCGCAGGAGAAAGAAATGGAGTTGGAAACTTCGCGGTGATGCCATCGGCATCGAATATTTATAGCCATGAACGCAATAGTGTTCTCCGACACCAGCGGTGTCGCACAAAAGACAATTTTGTAAGATGGCGGTTTCCCCATGCGATGCCGATGGCATCGATTCCACTTTTGTGATTGTTGCTATAAAGATGTTATCGCTCTGCGATAAAGACCCTTTTCTTTATGCTTTACCACAAACGCGTAATCAGCTGTCTTTCTTCGTAATTAGTACACTTAGCTCCGGGCTAATAATTCGGCAAATCGCCAAACCTCCTCAAACCGGTTATAAAGTGGTACCGGTGCCACGCGTATAACATCCGGCTCACGCCAATCGGCAATAACACCTGCTTTCGTAATTTTTTCAAAAAGCTTTTTGCCGTTGCCCTTCGTTTGAATAGATAACTGGCAGCCGCGGCTGTTTTTATTCGCAGGAGTAATAATCTTAAATAGTTGTCCGTTGTCTGTTGTCTGTTGTCCGCTGTCTGCTTTAAGCCGTGGTCCATCGTCCGTCGTCCGTCGTCCGATAAGAAATTCCAGGTAACCAGTCAGCAACTCACTTTTCTTTCTCAAAGCCTTCATCCCCACTATATCAAAAATTTCCAATGAAGCTTTATGGGCTGCCATAGATAACACCGGTGCATTACTTATTTGCCATCCTGCTGCACCGGACTGAGGTACAAAGTTTTTCGGCATTTGGAAGCGTGTTTTTTCGTCATTGCCCCACCAACCGGCAAGCCGTGGAATGGAGAAATTTTTTGCGTGTTTTTCATGTACAAAAACACCGCTAACACCTCCGGGTCCGGAGTTTAAATATTTGTAAGAGCACCATGTTGCGAAGTCAACATTCCATTTATGTAACTCGATGGGCACATTGCCAATAGCGTGTGCAAGGTCTATGCCAATAGTTATTCCAAGCTTGTTACATACAGTGCTAATTTTTTTTGCCTCGAAAAGCTGGCCGGTATAGTAATTGACTGCGCTTAGCATCACCAGTGCCAGTTCATCCTTATGTTTTTCAATCTTTTCAATAATGTCTTCTGTTCTAAGAATCACTTCACCTTTGCGGGGCAATACTTCAAGGATACATTTTTTGGGGTCGAGGCCATGCAGCCTCATCTGTTGCTCAATAGCATAATAATCTGAAGGGAATTCATTCGCTTCAACCAGTATTTTATTTCTTTTTCCTTTCGGCCGGTAAAAAGAAACAAGCATCAGGTTCAGATTAACGGTTAGCTGGTTCATCACCACCACCTCATCCGGTTTTGCACCCACCAGTTTTGCAACTGATTTTGAAAAGAAATGATGGTAATAAAGCCAGGGCCTCTTGCCGTGTAAATGACCTTCAACGCCGAGATTTTTCCAATCTTCCAGTTCAATTTTTAAATGCTCCTCGACGGTTTTAGGTTGCAAGCCCAGTGAATTTCCGCAGAGGTAAATCAGCTCCCTTCCTTTTTCTTTTGGAATAAAAAAGAGATTCCGGTATGATTTCAGCGGATCACTTTTATCCAGCTGTCGGGCAAATGCAATTGAGTTTTCAAATTTCATTTAGACAGAAATTTCTTTTTATCCAGGTTCAACCACTTCAATGCATTTTGGTACAGCAGTTTATCTGCGGTTTTCTTCGGTAGCTTTAATCTATCAATTTCTTCACCAGGGGTAGATTCACCCAGGGGGAAAGGATAATCGGTACCCATGCACACCTTGTCCTCGCCAATTAAATCCATCACAAACTTCAAAAATTTCTCATCATGTATCAGCGAGTCAACATAAAAGTGGCCCAGGTAATCGCGCGGACTAATGTTATTATCAATAGCTGTTAAGTCGGGCCGCACTTCAAAACCTCTTTCAACTCTTCCAAGACTGGCAGGGAAGGAGCCACCACCATGAGCAAAAGCAAAACGCAGTTTAGGAAATTTTTCAAAAACACCACCGAAAATGAGTGAGCAAATAGCCCGGCTTGTTTCAGCAGGCATTCCCACTAACCAGGGTAGCCAATACTTACTCATTTGCCGGGTACCCATCATGTTCCAGGGGTGAACAAAAACGGCCAGGTCTAGCTCTTCAGCCGCCTGGTAAATCGGAAAAAATTGTGGTTCATTCAGGTTAATATCGTTGATATTGGTTCCTATCTCAATACCAACCAATCCTAGTTTTTTGCAGCGCTCCATTTCGCGTATCGCCAACTCGGCGGCCTGCATGGGAATAGTAGCAAGCCCTATAAATTTTTTAGGATAGCGC
>JBIOHE010000485.1:0-2982 GCA_044448725.1 Sphingobacteriales bacterium
CCACAAGGGATCGCCCCTACCAAATAAACCGATTTTTTTTTAAATATCGTAAAATGATAAAATAATCAGTAGGGGCGATCCCTTGTGGTCGCCCCGTACCTTCGCCCCTCGTGGTCGCCCCTATAATTGTCCTTATTGTTTTCCGACTGCCAAATCAAATTGTGACAATCAGATAAAAAGCCAAACACCTCGTCCACATATTCTCCGCAAAAACCTGTACCTTGGTACAGCAATTAACAACTGTACCAATCTTACACCAGATCAACGCTAACACCCAAACATAATATGAACCTTTTTCTCCGCGCAAAACACTGGCAATTATTTTTGCTGTCATTCGGAATACCTCTCCTGCTGGAAATTGTAATGATGGCCAGCATTTTTTCACACCTGCTGCACCAAGCCAATGTGCCCCCTGATCCTTATGTGCTTTTTGGTTATTTTAATTTATTCCCAGTTATTATGCTGCTGTTTATGGGCACAATGCTTGGCTGGCAATGGTCGGTGGCAACAGGACTGCAAAAACTGCTGCCCGCCGGCATAACAATGAAGGTTACCATGTTTAAAACATTCCTGATCATCCCGGTAATTTATATATGCCTTATACTGGGATTCATGTCTTATTTTGTATCCGCTGGTTTTCACCGTTCAGAAGTGGTCGATTATGGAATTTACATTTCCATCTCTTTCGCAGTAATTATTCCGCTTCATTTGTTTTCCATGTTTTGCCTCTTTTACTGTCTGTATTTTGTGGCAAAAACTTTAAAAACAGTTGAACTGCAAAGGGAAGCCGGCTTCAGCGATTTCGCCGGGGAGTTTTTCCTTACATGGTTTTTCCCCATCGGCGTATGGATTTTACAGCCGCGGATCAACAAAATGATAAAGGACCATGAACCGGTTGACGAACCCGGGCAGCAGGATTAAAGGCAGGTTGGATTATTCTAAACCAATTTTGCCAACTGTTTATTATAACCACAAACTGTTACAATATGAAAGTCAGATTAATTTTGGTAATTATTTTTTTCACTGTGTCATCTGCAAAATCCCAAGAGTTCTTCTTAGGAAAAAGTAAAAAATATATCACCGATTCGCTGTGCAAACTTCACTATTTTCCGCTGCGGATTGGTGAAGCAGTAAAAACCGATTCGGAAAGTCAGATTGTTGCTATGCGCCCCAATGCTGATTCTGATATTAGTCGCGAAAATGCCGGCCTGTTGCAATTTCAGTATCAAAATTTTGAATATTATGATACCAAGACATATATCGTAAAAAATGGAGATACAACAGGATATGAGACAAGTGATACGACACATTTGTCGTTGTTGAACTTCTTTATGAAAAATGATACATGTTTTCGGTTCTTTAAATTTTTGGAACGAAAAGAATTACCTAAAACCTTTGGATATTTGAAAACAAAATATAATAGGATTGATGATAACCATTGGGTTGATAAATCCAGAATTTATGAAGCAGAGATTGTCCAAACTACAGATGGCTCAATTATGATTAAATTTAAAAAAGCAGGAAGTATACAATATATACTGAAACGATTCTCAGATTTATATTAAATTAAATTTGTAACTATTTTTGATTGACACAGAGGTTGACAACTAAAAACAAAAACCATCTATAAACACTTGATTTAAGGGATGTTAATTAATGGCCTTGTGAAACCGAAGGTGCTCTATCTTTTTATGATTAGCCCGATAACAAAAAAAATCCTGCCGGAATTACCTGCAGGATTTTTTTTGCGCTGATTTTTTGCCCGTTATTTTTTCTCGGGTAGCAAAATCAATTTAATCAGGTTACTGCCGCTTAAATATTTATTGGCGGCATCTTTGGTGCTTTGTACGGTCACATTGGCAAGGTCGCCAACATGGTGAAGTATCGCATCAGGATCTTCCTGGTTTTGTGACGATGAGGCCAGGTACCCGGCCCAAAAGAAATTCTGTTTCAGCTGTACCTGAGTTGAACGTGCTTCCTGGATATTGGACTTGTCAACATCGGCCTGTAAAGCGCCGTTTTGTTTTATCTTGTCTATTTCTTCCATGGTAGCGGCTATCAGCTTATCCACATTTGCCGGTGCGCATTCAAAATAAACAGTAAAAGTATAAATACCGTTAGGTATTTTTTTATAGCTGGCTTTTACACCCGGTGAATAAACCATGCCTTCTTTTTCACGCAGGCGTTGATCCAGTTTAATCTGCAAAATTGATTCCAGCGCATCCATCTGCACGTTGTTATCCTCGTTATAATCGTAACTGCCGCTGAATATGAGCTGAACGCTGCTTTTATCACCAATACCTTTATAAACGGTTTTGCTTATCAGCCCGGCAGGAGGTACCATGTTCAGGTTTTTATAAGTTTCTTTACGGTTGGTTGCCGGCAGGCTGCCTAAGTAGCCTTCCAGATAGGGAGTTATTGTCTTAACGTCAAAATTACCCACCAGCGTAAACACAAAACTGCTTGCATCCGCAAACCTGTCCTGGTAAAAAGCAAATGCTTTATCAAGACTGGCAGTGTTCAGCCGTTCGGGTGTAACCACCATGCCCCTGAAATTATGATTACTTAAGGTAGCCGAAACAGTATCACTGAAAACACTTCCCGGATCAAGGCTGCGGTTGGCTAATAGCGATTTTGTCTGGTTGATGTTCGACTGCCATATATCGGCATCTTTGCGCGGCTCTGTAAAATACAGGTATATTAACTGCATTGCCGTTTCAAAGTCTTTTGGTGTGGTACTGGCAGATATACCCTCGGCAATATCGCTGATATACGGCGAAACGTTTACATTTTTGCCGGCCAGCTTTTTATCAAGCTGCATTTGGGAAAAACCACCTATCCCGCTGGCGCCAACAATGCCCGCAGCTATATCAGCCGAAGTAAAATCCTGGTCGCTTGCCAGTGAAGTGCCGCCAAAGCTATATCCGTTAATCAGTATCTGGTCGTTTTTAAATTGGGTGGGCTTCAATATTACTTTTACAC
>JBIOHE010000486.1:0-2981 GCA_044448725.1 Sphingobacteriales bacterium
CCCAATGAAATATACGGGTTATAGCTTGCCTTGTTTTTTTGCAAGATTAAGCTTTTAACAAACATTTCCGGCTTTTACACCTTCATCCGTCATTACTGTTTTTTCCAGGCTTGCCCCTGGTTGGGACTCAGGATGACAAACGTATTAAATACCCCTTCGCCAGTTCATTAAACTCCGCAACCTGCTGATTTACCCATAGTTCATCCTTATTCAACTCCTGCGCCATTAACCGGGCAACAGCCGGCGCCATTTTAATAGCCAAATGCGCATCCAGAAATAATACCCTCACCCGGCGGGCAAGTACATCTTCTATGGTGCGGGCCATTTCATGCCTGGCGGCCCAAATTACTTCTGCTTTTATATAATCCATTGCGGGATGCAGTTTTTCTGCCCATTCCGGGTTCTCATTTAGCAGTTCAAGCAGGGCTTCACGGTCGATGCCGTAAACGTACAGATGGTCATTGCGGTCAACATTTTTTTTGTTGCCATGTATGGGCAGGTTATCGGTTATGCATTTATGCTGATCCAGTCTGGCTGTTTCTATCGCTTTATCAACAGTCTCCTGCGCCATGCGGCGATAAGTCGTCCATTTACCGCCTGTAATAGTGATGAGCCCGGATACGGAGACCAATATTTTATGCCTGCGGGATATTTCTTTGGTACCGCCTGATCCATCATGCGGCGCGGCCAGTGGCCGCAGGCCGGCAAATATGCTTAACACATCTTTCCTTTCGGGAGGACGGGTTAAGTATTTGCTAACGTTCCGCATCACAAAGCCTATCTCTTCTTCAAGCGCCCGCGGCTCAAGACTATATTCATCCAAAGGGGTATCTGTGGTGCCGATCACTAATTTTCCATGCCAGGGGACAACAAAAAGTACCCGGCCATCATCCGTTTTGGGGATCATTACCGCATCCGAACCGGGCATAAATGAGCTGTCAACCACAAGATGAATCCCCTGGCTGGGCCTCACCAAAGGTTTCTTATGAGGTTCGTCCTTTTGCAGCAGATCATCCACAAAAATTCCGGTGGCATTTATAAGGGCTTTACATTTAAGCGGATAAACAGTCCCGGCTTCCATATCCTGCGCAATTACACCGCTTATTTTTCCATTCTCTTTCAGCAGATCAGTTACTTTAAAATAATTTAAGACCGTAGCGCCCTGTTCCAGACAGGTTTGGACGAGGTTTATAGCCAAACGTGAGTCGTCAAACTGACCGTCGTGATAAACAACGCCGCCATAAAGTCCTTTTTGTTGGATACCGGGTAACCGTGCGATTGTTTCTTTTTTTGAGATATGTTTCGACCGCCCGAAACTGAGTTTACCCGCCAGCAAATCATAAAGGGTAAGGCCGATGGTATAATACGCGCCCTTCCACCATTCGTAATTCGGGATGATGAACGATTCATTTTTCACCAGGTGGGCGGCATTTTTTATCAGCAGTCCCCGCTCATACAAAGCTTCCCGCACAAGGCCAATATCGCCCTGTGCTAAATACCGCACCCCGCCATGCACCAGTTTTGTACTGCGGCTGGAAGTGCCTTTGGCAAAATCAGCCTGTTCAAGCAGCAATGTTTTATAGCCACGGGAGGCTGCATCAAGTGCAGTACCCAAACCTGTAGCGCCGCCGCCAACGACGATGATATCCCAGGTTTTATTTGGGTTTGTGATGGATTGGATTAAGTTTTCGCGGTTGGTTGTGGGCACGGGCTGATTGGTTTATTTGGAAGGCGTTAAGTTCAATATTTTACAAAAAAAATGAGAGGTTCAATATATTATTATAAAGTTAATTTTTCTGTTGATTTGACGTTTTAACCAGCAATGCTATTTTCAAAGTTTACTTTTAGGGCAACTGTTAAACAATGCCCTTTGATTAGCGTAAATTAACTAAAAGAATTTCAAATTCTAACGCAATCAACCTAATCCAACTCAATCAACTAATCCCTCATTCCACCCCCTTAACATTCATCTGCACAATATAAACCGCTGTAGAAGCCGTAATAAACAAAACATCCTTATTTACCCCGCCGAAACATAAATTAGCTGTCCATGGTTCGGGGATGGGGATATGGCCTATCTTTTTACCCTGCGGACTATAGATGGTAACGCCGTTGCCGCAGAGATAGACATTGCCTTTTTCATCAAGCGTCATCCCGTCCGAGCCTTGCTTAACAAATAGTTTGCGGTCGCTTAGCGTACCGTTTTTGTTTATGGTATATTTATAGGTTTTGTTATCGCCAATATCGGCAACGTACAGGTACTTAAAGTCGGGCGTGCCGACAATACCGTTGGGTTGTTTCAGGCCGGCATCTACTATAACCGGCTGTTTTTTGCCTTTGGGCAGGTAATACACTTTTTGCCCGTCGAGGTCGGGTTTGGTGCGTGTCCAGTAGGGGCGCTGGTAATAGGGGTCGGTTAGGTAAATCCCGCCTTTATCATCGATCCAAATATCGTTGGGGCCGTTCATTAAATGACCCTGGTAATCCTTCAGCAGCACCTTTACTTTCTTATCCGGACTAACGGACCATAGCTGATCGTGTTCGTCGGCACAGGTAATCAGGTTGCCATTTTTATCAAAATACATCCCGTTTGAGCGGCCTGCGCTATCTAAAAACACAGATAGATTGCCATCCGTACTGTATTCCCATATCTTATTATTTGGCTGATCGGTAAAAAATACATTCCCTTTTTTATCAACCGAAGCCCCTTCGGTGAAGCTGAATTGCCGGGAGATAAGCCGGGGTTTGTTAAGTGTATCATAAGGGGCATCCTGCGCGGATGCGGCTAATGAGCTTGCAAACAGCAGGAAACAGAGTAGTAGTTTATTTTTCATATTTTTCTTTGTCATCCTGAGTCCCAACCAGGGGCAAGCCTGGAAAAAACAGTAATGACGGATGAAGGTGTAAAAGCCGGAAATGTTTGTTAAAAGCTTAATCTTGCAAAAAAACAAGGCAAGCTATAACCCGTATATTTCATTGGG
>JBIOHE010000487.1:0-2977 GCA_044448725.1 Sphingobacteriales bacterium
CATTCATTGAGTCCAATTCATAGCACATGTGTTTTTGTCCCGTACGAAGAGTTTTTTATATCCAAAATTGGATTATCTGGGTTAGCTCCCAATAGCATTATTTTTTCTGTAATCCTGCTTCGGTCAAGGCTTGGTACACTTTGTAACATTTTTTTAGCTTGTTTTTTGATTAACAAAATGTACGACACAACAAAATCCTATAGTTAACTCCATAAGGTTATTATAAGTTATATTTTGTTATATTTCCAATGAGGGTCATTTCGTACCGGTTATCTGTAAGATAATTTTTCAACAGGTTCAGCAGTAACTGTTATATCTCTTAGAGCTCTTGGAGGGGTACATTTGCTTTGAAAAATATCAAAAGCAGCTATTCCTTCTTGCCGCTGGTACAATGCTAGTTGATCAGCACTAGGTGGCGTATGCGCAAAGTTGTTAACTGTACCAGAATCGCACTGAATACCATGTTTCTCAAAATCGCTCAAAATAGCACCTAGTTTCCCACAATCCATTTTTTGGTAGCGTTCATAAGTTGAAATACCTTGCTCATTTTTTTGACGATCTTGGTTAAGGGTGCTTTTTCTTCTTTTTTCTTTATTTCCAAAAAAACTGTTTATAAATGATTTCATCAACATCGCCTAAAGTTGGTTTGACTGTTTTATGATCAAGGTTTGGGATCAAATTGTTAGTTACCACAACCTTTATATTGAAAAAGATCATAGGCTTCTTTGGCTTCTTCACATTCATATTCAAAAACAGCTCTATCATGGATAGGTGCGTAGCTTGCTATTTGTCCAAAAGGCATGTTTTTGAGTCTTGAATTATCAAAACCAAACATCATAAAGCCACGTAGTGTATTGCCTAATTGATCGCAATCTGCTTTTTTTGCTTTAGGCCGCATTTTTTCTCTATAAGAATCTACTGCTGCTGGTTCACCTGCAAAGCATTTTTTTTGAAACATACCATAGGAAACTTTGGCATCTGTTATGCCTTTTACATAAGAATTGCGTATGCCATGATCAGTAAAGTTTAGGGAATCAATACCAGCAATGCTACCGTCCTCATAGTTAAATCCATCATGTTTCCAACCCAGTAAATCCTTATCTAATTCATTACAACTCATCTTCCCATACTGCTCTTCGGCTTCCTGTAGCCAACGATCCTTCAAAAAATCCCACTCTGTTTTAATAACTTTTTCTTGGGGTTGATCTTCTTTTTGAGCTTGATTTTTTTTCCTAAAAAAACTCATTATTTTTGCCTGCATTGATATCTCCTCTGGTTATCTGCGTTATATTTTTTGCAGTTTGATCATATTATAACGATATTTTGCGCGGTAACTACGTGACTAAGTTGGGTGATTTATGCATTTGGGCATCACATTGTTAAAATGAATTAATATCCCTTTAATGCTCACCTCTCTCTCGCAACTAAATCAAGTGCTGCGAATTTCACATTATTTTTATGGAGCGTTCTGGGCAAGATTGATAGATCATTCATATAAATCTTCGCCTCAAACCGCGCCCGTGAAAGTGCAACATAAAAAACATCTTTCGCAGTTGTACAGCTTTGAGCATGCGCATCAATCAACACCCGCTCGGCTGTTAAACCTTGGCTGCTATGTACTGCAGTGCTTGTTTTGGGTTTAATTTCACTGCTCGGTGATCATTCGCTATCATGATCTCATCAGGCGTCACATATAAAATTCTAAATCGATCACCATTCGCAAGATCCCACTCTTTATCATTGCGAGTAATACGCACAAAATTCCCTGCCGACAGCTCTTTTTTATCTGGTTCATAAACCGATAGTTTTCTATAAGTCATGGGGTTAAATTCTATCGTTTGTTGACTATCCATTGACTTCACAATCAATCGATTACCTATTACTGTATCTTCCACACGATAGAGCAATCCTCGTGATAATCCGCAACGGGGATAATCTTTTTCAGGTTGTATAAAATCACCAATGCGATAATGCTTCGCATACATTCGCTCGGTGCGGGTGGTGTCACGACGAATTAAGGTATTGTATACACGCATCGTTTAATTAACTTGCCAATGGAAATAAAAGGGCAATGGCATCCTAAAATATGGACAGCAGGCTGCGAGCAGCTATCATTTTATACAAAAGAATACCACGCAAATGGATATGGTATTTATCTTGTACTTTGGTTCGGGGAGCTTGGAAATATTAAACATAATAAAAATCCCCGGGGCTGGCAAGGACAAAGGAAGCCAAGAACATACGAAGAAATGTGTAGCTATATAGAAAAGCGATATATTGATATCTCAGAAAAAACAAAAATATTCGTGATGAATTTATCAACAGAGTAGATGGTGTTTAAAAAGTTGCAGCAAGAAGTTCAACACTGTTTTTTGCTCTTTCTTTTAATCCTGGCTCGTTTAATAAAATCTGTGCTTTAGAGCGAAGCCGTTCATCGCCAGTAATTAAAAAAGCTCGTTTTAAATAATCAATTGCAAGCACAGGATTGCGCTCTAATTGGTCTGATACGGTTTCATAATGATCAGCTACTTCGTCTAATGAATGGAGATATTTCACAAAATTATTTTTAAAATCGCCGTTAAATTCTACATATTCTGTTCTAACAAAGTCACTCGGTATTTTGGTATTCATCGATTTAATAATGATGGTTTCTTTCCCAAGAGCTTGGGCTGCTCCCATTTCATAATAAATATTTTCTTGTGTTTGAGCTGGAATTGCTTCATGGCATATTCCAATTGAAATTGGGCAGGAAACAATTAATTTCCATATCTTTAGCAAAAAATCACGTCCTGTTACTTCCGCACTTGCGTCTATAACTTGATAATTTAGCAACTGACACTGTTCTGTTATGGCGTTTCTGATTTCTATAATTTCTTTAGGTATTGGCTGGCCGAGTCGCGTCATTAAAAAACAGTGTCTAGGTTTGCTTGGAACAGAGGAGGTTAATGCGTCCCCATCTAACGGATTGTATATAATC
>JBIOHE010000488.1:0-2974 GCA_044448725.1 Sphingobacteriales bacterium
ATATATTCCTATGTCCGATACTGCACAGTTAAAAATTGGTGATAAAACTTACGATCTTCCGGTAATTGAGGGAACAGAAGGTGAAAAAGCAATAGATGTCACAAAATTGCGTGATTTAACAGGTTATGTAACCCTTGATGTTGGTTACAAAAATACCGGCGCCACTAAAAGCGCCATTACTTTTTTAGATGGCGAACTGGGCATACTTAAATACCGCGGCTACCCGATTGAACAACTGGCTGAAAAATCGAGTTTTATTGAAGTTGCTTACCTGCTGATCCACGGCGAACTTCCTACCGACACCCAGTTAAAGAATTTTCAGTATGAAATGAGCCGGCATACCCTGGTACATGAGGACATGAAAAAGTTTTTCGACGGCTTCCCGTCAAAAGCACATCCCATGGGCCAGTTGTCTTCGCTGGTTTGCGCTTTGTCGGCATTTTATCCCGAGTCGTTAAAACCAAATCAAACTGATGCAGAGCTGCATTTAAGCATTATAAAAATGCTGGCTAAAATGGCTACAGTAGTTTCGTGGATATATAAAAAATCATTGGGACACCCTTACATCTATCCGCAAAACAAATATGATTTTGTCACCAATTTTCTGCACATGACCTTTGGGCAGCGCACCGAGGAAATTGAAATAGATCCCGTTATCGTAAGCGCGATGAATACCCTGCTGATACTGCATGCCGATCACGAGCAAAACTGTTCTACCTCAACTGTGCGTATCGTTGGTTCATCCGAGTCGAATATTTACGCTTCTGTTTCTGCCGGTATATCTGCTTTATGGGGGCCTTTGCACGGCGGAGCCAACCAGGCAGTAATTGAAATGCTCGAAAAAATTAAGGAAGACGGGGGCGATACTGACAAATGGATAGCAAAAGCAAAAGATAAAAATGATCCTTTCCGCCTGATGGGATTTGGTCACCGCGTTTATAAAAACTTCGACCCGCGTGCAAAGATCATCAAAAAAGCATGTGACGATATTTTAGAAAAACTGGGTATGGACGACGAAGTGCTGGAAATAGCCAAAAAACTGGAAGATGTTGCTTTAAAGGACCCCTACTTTGTTGAGCGCAAATTATACCCCAACGTTGATTTCTATTCGGGCATTATATACAGGGCATTGGGTTTCCCGACAGATATGTTCACCGTATTGTTCGCCCTGGGCCGCCTGCCCGGCTGGATAGCGCAGTGGAAAGAAATGAAAGAAAACAAAGAACCAATCGGCCGTCCGCGCCAGATATACGTAGGCGCAACCAATAGGGACTATGTTGATATAACGAACAGGTAAGGGTCATTGGTCATTGGTCATTGGGTCATTGGGTCAAGTCTCCCCTACCGGGGGAGATTA
This sequence comes from Sphingobacteriales bacterium, assembly GCA_044448725.1. Taxonomy (GTDB): domain Bacteria; phylum Bacteroidota; class Bacteroidia; order Sphingobacteriales; family Sphingobacteriaceae; genus Mucilaginibacter. Next base: position 1,358 of record JBIOHE010000488.1, read on the forward strand.
TTCACATTATTATTTGTTTTTTAAAGGTGTGAATGAAGGCTTTGCCGTTTAGAGGGGGCTTAGTCATTGGGTCATTGGATAGTTTTACTTTGCGTGGCCAAAATTTCAGGAAGTCCGCATGAAACGAAAATAGTTTTCGGTTTATGCGGACTTCCTGGTTTTAATGGAAACGTTATTTGTCAGCGAACATTTTAGTCTGAATCAGAATTTTTAGAATTTCAGAATTTTCAGAATGCTGGTCTGAACCCGAATTTGCTATATTAAATAATTGCGGGCGTTTTCACCCGTTCAGTCATTTTTTAATATTCCATATGAATTCTGTAAATTCAAAAATTCTGTAAACGGCGTAGCCATCTTGAACGCCTTTGAAAACAAACAAAAACGTGAAAAATTCTGATTCAGACAAAAAAGCCCGCTGGTTTTCACCAGGCGGGCTAATCAATTAATCAATTCTCGGTATTATCTTGTCCTTATTTGAGCGAATAAGTTGTTGTTTTAACTGCCGCAGAACCCACAGCGGATGGCGCCATATTAAATGTCACGGTATGTGTTCCGGCTGTAGCATTAATATTGCCACCATTGGAGTCTGTTGCGTTGATGCCATCTGCAGGCGAAACATCTCCCCAGCTATTAGACCACTGACCATCTTGTCTGAATTTAAACTGGCCGGCTAATAATGAGAAGGTACCTACCCAATTATTATTGCCGTCATTTACAAATTTCAGGAACATGTCTGTTGACCAGTTACCACCCGGTGTTGCGGAGCCTATAATGCTGTAATAGTCTGCAGCGGCAAATGAAATTGTGTTGGTTTTCAAATTTGCCGTTACAATATACTGGCCATTAGCTGCCGGAGCATTCAGGTTATTGGATGCATCATAAGTTATTGTGCTGCTTGGGGTAGTATTATCACTGGTGGCGTATTTGTGATCCCATTTTTTTGCTGGTAATAGTAAAAACTGGTTGGCACCTCCGCCGGTAGCATTAAAATTAATAATACCGGTGTAAATACCATTACCTGTAACAGATATTAAACTATCCTCATTTGGGCCCGGGTTTTGCCATCCCGAGAACGCCCCGGTAATATATATCCACGAGGTTAAATTAAATGGTGTAACAGTAAGTGCAATTACATTTGAGTAAACCGGTTTTACATTTGCCGAAAGGGAATGTGCAATACGCACCACAACTTGCGATGCGGTTCCGGCGGGCAGGTTTAGTTTCAATACCAGGTTATTAAAAACTGCTGTTGAATACCCCTGGGAAAAAGTCCCAACCGGCAAAACTGCTGTTGTAGGATTTGCCCAGTTATCACTTGCCGCATCAATTTGCAAAGTATTGGTAATGGCCGCGCTATAACCATAATCTGCTTTGGTAAAGGTGAATCTAACCACCGCAGTAGTGTCACCCAGCTTTGTGTGATCCAATACAGGTGTAGTGGTCGACGCCGCAAGCGTACCCGCCTTACCTCCGTTGGAAGTTACCAGCGTGCCATCCTTTTTACAGGCTGAAAGCATGAGCAGCGCCACGCTGCTCAATGCTAAGAATTTTGTCAGAAATTTTTTCATATTAATATTTTTTACTAATTTTTAATTCAAAACACAGACAGGACCTATC
>JBIOHE010000489.1:0-2966 GCA_044448725.1 Sphingobacteriales bacterium
CCTTTGGAGTAGGTTAGTTAAAGCATGATAATCATGACGTACTGCACGGCATTGATCTAAAAAAGATTTATCTACAATTAATTGCAATACCAATTCAAATATTTCGACAAAATTAGCAGAACGAATATCGGCATGAATAAAATCATTTCCAGCGACATAAAAATTGATGTTAAAGATAAAAAGATCAGCCGCATCAATTTCATCAAAGACCCTGATGCCGACCTGATCCCCATGAAAGACGCCAACCCGCTAACCTCCCGGCTTGCGGGCTTTTTATGGCGTATCAAAGAACGTCCGAAAAGTGTTGAAGATATCAAGCGGCACCCCGACGAACCAAAAAAAGAAACCATCAAAAAAGAACCGGAGAAAAAAAGTCCGGTTAAAACCACAAAACCAAAGAAGACAAAAAAGAAGAAGACAACGGAATAATTGGGATAATCAATTAAATTGAAAAAAAATGCCATCAAACTCTAGTGCCTTAGGCACGACATTTTGGTAGAAAGAATCGCGCCCCAATAAATCCAAAGTGCCTTAGGCACGACATTTTAAAAAGCAGAATCTTTGTTTATCAGTTAGGTATTTGTCGACTCAGAAAATGTCGTTCCGATGGAACTTTAAAATCCCCCTTCTTTATACCGTTCTACCAAAATGTCGTGCCTATGGCACTAAATTGCAATAAAAACGCTTTAAAACCTGAATACACTACGGCAAATCATTGACGATGTAAAATGACATCAAACCCTTAATTTTGCCGGAAAATTAAAAACAACAGGATGTACACAATAAAACAAAGATTGGAAAGCGACCTGGAAGAAATAAAAACTGCCGGTCTGTTTAAATCCGAAAGAGTGATTGCGAGCCCGCAGGGGCCTGAAATAACCCTGGCTGACGGATCGAAAGTATTGAATTTTTGTGCCAACAATTATCTTGGCCTGTCTTCGCATCCACGTGTGGTTGCCGCAGCAAAAAAGGCCGTTGACGCACACGGTTACGGCATGTCGTCAGTACGTTTTATATGTGGTACACAGGACATTCACAAAGAACTCGAGACTAAAATTGCAAAACTCAGTGGCACCGAAGATACCATCTTGTATGCCGCCTGTTTTGATGCCAATGGAGGTGTTTTTGAACCGCTTTTCAATGAAGAAGACGCCATTATTTCTGATGCCCTCAACCATGCATCCATTATTGATGGGGTACGTCTCTGCAAAGCGCAGCGCTTCCGTTATGAAAACAATAACATGGAAGACCTGGAAAAGCAATTGATTGACACGAAAAATTGCCGCAGCAGGATCGTTGTTACTGATGGTGTTTTCTCCATGGATGGCACAATAGCACAACTCGATAAAATATGCGACCTGGCTGAAAAACACAATGCAATGGTGATGGTTGACGATAGCCATGCTGTTGGATTTATGGGTAAAACCGGTCGCGGCTCCATAGAACATTGTAATGTAATAGGCAGGGTGGATATTGTGACTGGCACCCTGGGCAAGGCCCTCGGCGGCGCAATGGGGGGCTACACTACAGGACGCAAGGAAATCATTGAAATGCTGAGACAAAAATCCCGGCCCTATTTATTTTCCAACTCGCTTGCGCCGTCAGTCGTTGGCGCTTCGATAGAAGTTTTAAACTTAATTTCAGAAACCACCGAACTGCGCGACCGGCTGGAGCAGAATGCTTTGTATTTCAGAAAAGCCATGACTGACCGCGGCTTCGATATCAAACCCGGGACGCACCCGATAGTGCCGATAATGCTTTATGAAGCGCCGCTGGCTCAGCAGCTTGCACAGAAATTACTGGCCGAAGGGATATATGTAATAGGGTTTTTCTTCCCTGTCGTTCCAAAGGGCCAGGCACGCATCAGAGTACAGCTTTCTGCAGGACATACACGAGAACATATCGATAAAGCCATCAATGCATTTGAAAAAATCGGTAAAGAACTGGGAGTTATTAAAGATTCGTAAAGGGTAAAGGGTGAAGTGTAAAGCGTTTTCTTGCGCGAGCCCATTTGCACATTAGAAATTAGAAATTTGCACATTAACCCTTTATACCTCCCCTAAATAGTTTATGATGAAACCCCATATAAAATTTGGCCTGCTTACCGGATTAGCTTCCGGAGTTATATTTATAAGTACAACTCTTGCAGGTTTGGATAAATCCGGAATCCTTTTTTTTGCGTATTTGTTTATGCTCGCTTTCGGCCTTTATTTAACGATCAAAGAATCTTATGTTTCGTCAGAAATTATTACCAGACGTATGGGGTTAACCGTTGGCATGAGGATGCTTCTTATTGCAGGTGTTATTGATGGGTGTATTATCTACCCGTATTGCAAATTTATTAATCACTCATACATGACCTTCGCCCGCAAGTTCCAGATCGATTTTTTTGAAAAAGTGATGCGCTATGATCCCAAACAACTGGAGACTTTTAAAAGCAATATTTATTGGTCGGTATCACCAGGAACCCTGGCAATTTCAGAATTGACCCGCGATTTGGTTTTTGGTTTTTTTATCTGCCTGCTTGTAACTTCTTTCTTAAAAAGAAACAACAAACCTGCCGATTCAAAGGAATTTTAGAAATTTTTTATAGCTTTACACTATTATGCGATATACGAGATTATACGGATTATATACAGGATTGATTTTTTCTGCAGCCCTGTTGCTGCTTTCGGTTAAAAAAGCAGAGCTGATGGATCCTTCAACCACCACCTATAGTTTTTTTGTTTGTTGTCCTTTCCTCATTTTATTTATCCTGATGGCCATGCTCAACCGCCGAAAAGAACTGGGCAACCATATTGATTTTAATGAAGCGTTTAAAGCAGGCCTGGGTCTCTCAGCAATTGCCGGAATAGTATATGGCATTGGGAGTTATATCTATTTTAAATTCATCAATCATGATTTGTTTTTACATAAGGCGGAAGAATACAGGAAGCAATTGCTTTTGGAACACAAGAACGTTGAAG
>JBIOHE010000490.1:0-2961 GCA_044448725.1 Sphingobacteriales bacterium
GGTACCAAATTAAAAGGCTTCTAAAGTTTAAAAATGATATAAAAAAGCTACATGAAGCTATCCAATTATATTATGATGAAAACTACAAACAGTCAATTGATTTATTAGAAAGTTTAAAACATGATTTCATAAACAGCAGTGTTTTATTGACTAATGTTAGCGCCTGTATTCAAATCAAAGACTATGATCGAGCTAAAGCTTTTTATAGTCAATTTATTAACTCCCCTGTTTTTCAAAAATTAGACGCCGGAGGTTTTTTTAACCTTGGGGTAGTCGAATCAAATTTAGCTGAAAATGATTTGGCGCTGAACTATTATACAAGATCACTTGAATTAGATTGTAATTATATTAATTCACTTTGTAACCGGGGATACACCTACAATCTCATTGAAAATTACGCCGGTGCGCTAAATGATTTCAATAAAGCGATTGAAATTGATCCGGACTCTTCTTATGCATATTCAAACAGAGCTTTCACAGAAATTAAATTAGGATTATTTGAAGAAGCCTTGTCTGATATAAACAAGTCAATATCACTTGATGGGAAAAATTCGTATGCTTATAGAAATTTAGGTGTATATTATTTAGAGTTAGGGGACTATCCGAAAGCAATGGAACAATTCCTAATAGCCTGTGAACTATACCCGGATACTCACATGATAAATGATTATATAAACATTGTCAAAGAAAAATTAAAGGAAATTAAGGCCGTATAGCCCTCACAAACCCCGGTATCTTTTCCATGTAATTTTCTTCACCCAAAAGCTTTACAAAGGCAGTGCCTACTATAGCGCCATTAGCATAATTGCAAGCGTTTTTAAAGGTTGCATTGTCTTTAATACCGAACCCGAAAATGGTCGGGTTTTTTAAATGCATCGCTTTTATACGCTTGTAATAATCTTCAATATTGTTTGTCATTTGCAGGTTTGCTCCGGTGATAGTTGACGACGAGAGCAAATAAATAAAACTGTTGCTCAGCTCATCTATCTTGCGGATGCGTTCTTCGGATGTTTGGGGCGTAACCATGAAAATATTGCTCAGGTTATTATCCTTAAAGGTTGATGCATATAAAGTTTCGTACTCATATATTGGCAAATCAGGGACGATAATGCCGTCAACGCCAACTTCAGCAGCCTTTTTGCAGAAACGTTCTACGCCATATTGTATAACCGGGTTAAAATAGCCCATCAGCATAACGGGTATGCTGACCCGTTTACGCAACTCTTTTAACTGTTCAAAAAGCAAATTGAGGGTCATGCCATTCTCCAGCGATTTTTCGGAACTGTGCTGAATAATCGGCCCGTCGGCCACAGGATCGGAGTAGGGGAAGCCGATTTCTAAAAAATCGGCACCGGCTTTTTCCAAAGCTTCGGCAATATCAACGGTAGTATTGATTTCCGGGTAGCCTGCGGTAAAGTATATGGATAATAAATTATCCTTTTTTGATGCAAAAAGGTGATTTAAGCGGTTCATTTGTCGGTTTTTGTCTGAATCAGAATTTACAGAATTTCAGAATTTACAAGATGCTGGCGGATTAGCCTTCAAAATTCTGTTAATTCTGAAATTCTGTAAATTCTGATTCAGAAATTAAAATATTTTATATACGTATCCAAATCCTTATCGCCGCGGCCTGATATGCAGATCACTACATTATCACCGGGGTTAAATTTCATTTTTTCCAGTTGTGCCAGCGCATGGGCGGTCTCAATTGCCGGGATGATGCCTTCCAGTTGCGAACATAACAGGCCGGCCTGCAGGGCTTCATCATCGGTAACACTTACATACTGTGCGCGTTTAGCTTTATGCAAAAAGGCATGTTGCGGGCCTATGCCGGGATAATCAAGGCCTGCCGAAATGGAGTAAGGCTCAACCACCTGCCCGTCATCTGTTTGCATCAGCAGGGTACGGCTGCCGTGTAAAACGCCTTCGCGCCCTAAAGCGGTGGTTGCTGCAGAATGCCCGCTGTCAACCCCTTTTCCGGCGGCTTCCACTGCTACAAGTTTAACTGCTTCATCATCCAGAAAATGGTAAAACATACCGATGGCGTTGCTGCCGCCGCCAACACAGGCCATCACATATTCGGGCAGTTCTTTGCCTGTTTGTTCTTTCAACTGTTTTTTAGCCTCCAGTGAAATTATCGACTGAAACCTTGCCACCATATCCGGGTAAGGGTAGGGCCCTACAGCAGAGCCGATAATATAATGAGTATCAACCGGGTTGCCTATCCAGTCGCGCAGGGCCTCGTTAGTGGCGTCTTTCAGCGTTTTACTGCCCGAAGTAGCCGGTACCACCTTAGCGCCGAGCATTTTCATACGCGACACATTGGGGGCCTGGCGCGCCATATCAATTTCGCCCATGTAAACCACACATTCAATACCTTTTAAAGCACAAACGGTAGCAGTTGCCACGCCATGCTGACCCGCGCCTGTTTCGGCGATAATACGTTTTTTGCCCAGGCGGATAGCTAAAAGTATCTGCCCGATGGCGTTATTGATCTTGTGCGAACCGGTATGGTTCAGGTCTTCACGCTTAAAAAATATGTTGGCGCCATAGCGCTCCGAATATCTTTTGGCATGGTATAAAGGTGATGGCCTGCCTACATAATCTCTTAAAAGCTGGTCGAATTCGGCTTTAAAGTCTGCATCATTGATGATGGACAGGTATTGCTGCCTTAATTCTTCCACATTAGGGTACAGCATTTCGGGGATATAGGCCCCGCCAAAATCACCGTAATAGCCCTGTTCATTAACTCCGTAGTTCATCTGTTATATTTTGTTTGATGATTTCAAATGCTTTTTCTAATTTGTTTATGTCTTTCATCCCCGGCGCCGTTTCAAATTTGCTGTTCAAGTCAACTCCGTAAAATTGAGGATGGCAGATGTTTTTTATTTCATCCAGGTTATCCGGGCTTATCCCTCCGCTTAAAAAGAAGGGAACATCCAGGTTATACTTGTTAAGTAC
>JBIOHE010000491.1:0-2956 GCA_044448725.1 Sphingobacteriales bacterium
GATTATGGAAAGAAGCATTATAACCAATTATATTGGCAGCAATAAAGAGCGCATGTTAAATGAATTATTGGATCTACTCAGGATGCCCTCGGTAAGCGCCGATACCAAATATAAAAATGATGTTTTAAAAACCGCTGAAGCCGTAAAAAAGAGCTTAGTTGATGCTGGTGCAGATCATGTGGAGGTTTGCAAAACAAATGGTTATCCGGTAATTTATGCTGAGAAAATTATTGATAATACAAAACCAACCATAGTTGTGTATGGGCATTACGATGTTCAGCCTGCCGACCCACTGAATTTATGGGATTCGCCGCCATTTGAACCTGTTATTAAAAAAACAGCTACCCATCCTGACGGGGCTATTTTTGCCCGCGGTGCCTGCGATGATAAAGGTCAAATGTATATGCACGTGAAAGCGTTTGAAACCATGATGCGTACAAATACATTACCCTGCAACGTTAAGTTTATGATTGAGGGGGAAGAAGAAGTTGGTTCGCCAAGTTTAGGACCTTGGATTATTGCTAATAAAGAGAGGTTAAAAGGTGATATTATCTTAATTTCAGATACATCGATCATCGGAAACGATACGCCAAGTATTGATACCGGATTACGAGGCCTGGCTTATATGGAAGTTGAAGTAATTGGCTCAAACCGTGATTTGCATAGCGGTGTTTATGGTGGTGCGGTGGCTAATCCAATTAACATATTATGCAAAATGATTGCTTCTTGCCATGATGAAAATAAACATATAACCATTCCGAATTTTTATGATGATGTCATCGAACTTTCTGTTGCTGAGAGAAAAGAAATGGAAAAGGCGCCTTTCAATCTGGAAGCCTATAAAAAAGATTTGAATATTGATGAGGTTTACGGGGAAACCGGTTATTCAAGCATTGAGCGTACCGGAATTCGTCCTACATTAGACGTGAATGGAATTTGGGGCGGATATACGGGGGAGGGGGCAAAAACCGTTTTGCCAAGTAGAGCTTCCGCCAAAATTAGTATGCGACTGGTTCCAAATCAAAATTCAGATAAAATCAGCGCTCTCTTTCAAAAATATTTTGAAAGTATTGCCCCTAAAGGCGTTACAATTTCAGTTAAACCGCACCATGGTGGCGAACCTTTTTTACTGAGCCCTACCAATCCGGCTTACCTCGCTGCATGCAAAGCTATGGAAGAAACTTATGGTAAAAAACCTGTTCCTACCAGAGGGGGGGGAAGCATTCCAATTGTTGCTTTGTTTAAAAAAGAGTTGGGTTTAGATAGCATTTTGTTTGGTTTTGGTTTAGATAGTGATGCCTTGCATTCTCCAAATGAACATTATGGTTTATTTAATTATTACAAGGGAATTGAAACTATTCCAATGTTTTATAAATATTATTCTCAATTATTTGCAAAGTAATGAATCTAAGCAGTTGGATTGGTTCTATTGGCGTTGCTTTGCTTTTGCTCGCTTTCATTTTAAACATAATGGGCAAATTTCCTTCCGATTCTTTTATTTACCTGTTATTGAATATTGCAGGTGCAGGCTTAGCCTGTGTTTCAAGTTTTATGATAAGCTTCTGGCCCTTTGTTATATTAGAAACTGTTTGGGGTATTGCCTCTTTAGTACCTTTGATCAAAAAATTAATTGTATGAGGTGTTTGATTTATTGCCTCGGATTTCTCTTGATTTTTGCTTCCTGTAAAGAATTCAAAGAAGCCGAATGCACTGGCGTAAAAGGTTTTAAGGTTAATTCAATTAGCATGAGTGGTATGGATGCTGAAATAATTTTAGGAATAAAAAATCCAAACAGTATTGGATTTTCAATTTATCCCAGTGAATTCGATATTGCTCTTTCTAACATTGGTTTGGGTAAAGCGAGGTTAAAGAAACGGGTACATATTAACCCAAATACCGAAAAAAATTACACCTTCAAAATGAAAAGTAGTTTTAAAGACATGAACATGCTGGACATTATGAAGCTTATTAATTCAGGAGGTTTATCCGGCACCATTCAGGTGAAAGGAAATTTGAAAGCAGGAAAATTTTATTTGAAGAAAAATTTTCCTGTTAATATTAAAGAGTCCTTAAAATAATTGACTTAAGCTTTGTTGGTTTTTTCGTTAGCCGCTACTGTTGCAGCTGATAAGGCTTCCAAGTCACGGTCAAAGAAATACAAGCCGCCCTTGTCTTCGCCAATTAATTTTAATTTATCTACTATTTGGCGTGCCAAGGCCTCTTCTTCAATTTGTTCACTCACGTACCACTGTAAAAAATTGTGAGTTGTATAATCTTTTTCCTTAAGCGTAATATCCACTAACCCATTAATTTCATTGGTTACCTTCATTTCATGTTTTAAAATTTCTTCAAACACCGATTTCACGGACTTAAAGGTAACCGGCGGCTGTTTTAAAGCAGGTACAACACCATGGCCACCGCGTTCGTTCACAAACTTAATAAGCTTCAACATGTGCAAACGCTCCTCATCTGCGTGGCCATACAAAAAAGTTGAAATACCATTTAGCCCTTGTGTTTCAGCCCAGCTTGCCATGGCTAAATAATATTGCGATGAAGATGCTTCTAATTCAATTTGCGTATTTAAAGCCTTGCTTACCTTAGATGATAACATGTTTTTTTTGTAAATGTAATAAAAATAAACAGGCTTAGAACTATGACCTTAGTCAATTAAAAACAAAACCGGAAGAATGCAATTCTATAAACTTACTTCATTAAAGTAACATGTCCTGTTTTAGTATGTTTTGAATTGTCAAGACCAGTAAAATTAACGAGGTAAACATAAACATCATCTTTGCATAGCTCACCTTTGTATATGCCATCCCAGCCTTTCAACTGATCATTAGAGTAGAATAATTTCTCACCCCATCTGTCGAAGATATACATCTCGAGTTTGGTAATGCCTGTTCCGTAAACCAAAAACACATCGTTTAAGCCATCGTAGTTTGGCGTGAAGATA
>JBIOHE010000492.1:0-2955 GCA_044448725.1 Sphingobacteriales bacterium
GCCCCGGACTCTTAGGTGTTACCAAAAGACGTACCCCTGAATGGATCATGAACCAGATCACCAATCCTGCCGAAATGGAACAGAAAGATCCGGTAGGTAAGGCCCTTCTCGAAAAACACCTTACCCAGATGACTTTTCAAAATGTAACCGATGACGAGACACGTCAGATCCTGGAATACCTGAGAAAAAACGACAGTAAATAATAAACCAATTTAAATTTTATACAATGAAACTTTCACATTATAAATTACTGATACCAGCGGTGACGGTGCTGGCGTCGATGCTGGCGTCTTCCTGTAAGCCTGGAAGAGCCGGCTCTTCTGTGGATGCCGATGCGGCAAAAAAGGTATATGTGGCCCCCGGCAAATACGACGAAATTTACGCGTTCCTGTCCGGCGGCTTTAGCGGGCAAATTGCAGTTTATGGCATACCTTCGGGGCGCTTGTTAAAAGTATTACCGGTGTTCTCGCAAAATCCTGAAAATGGTTATGGTTATTCCGAAGAAACCAAGCCCATGCTCAATACTTCGCATGGTTTCGTCCCCTGGGATGATTCCCACCACCCCGAGCTGTCCAAAACAAATGGCGAAGATGACGGACGCTGGTTATTTATCAATGCCAATAATACCCCGCGTATTGCAAGACTGAATCTTGCTACGTTCAAAACAGTAGAAATATTGGAATTACCTAATATCGGAGGTAACCACGCCTCGCCGTTCTGTACCGAAAATACTGAATACATAGTTGGGAATACCCGTTTTAGCGAACCATTGGATAACAGCAAAGGCGATGTGCCCATTGACAGCTATAAACAAAACTTTAAAGGCGCAGTGTCCTTCGTTAAGGTTGATAAGGATAACGGGGCAATGAACCTGGCATTTCAGTTGATCGTACCTCCGTTTAACTACGACCTGGCCCATGCCGGGAAAGGCCCGTCGCACGACTGGATATTCTTTACCTGTTACAATACAGAAGAAGCACACACGCTACTGGAAGTAAACGCCAGCCAGCGTGACAAGGACTTTATTATGGCGGTAAACTGGAAGAAGGCTGAAGAATTGATAAGGCAGGGCAAAGGCACGAAAATAACAGCTAAATATGTACATAATGTGTATAACGAAAATACGCATACTGCTACTTCAACCATGGAAACTGCAACCCAAACTTTGGATGTTACCAAATTTCCGGGCCTGGTTTATTATATGCCTTGCCCTAAATCTCCGCATGGAATTGATGTAACCCCCGATGGGGAATACATGGCCGCCAGTGGAAAGCTTGCGGCAGTTATTCCGGTTTTCTCCTTTAAAAAGATGCTTAATGCTATCGATAAAAAACAATTCGACGGAATGATTGCCGGAGATTTACCTGTATTGAAATATGAAGATGTTCTTCATGGCGAAGTAAAGAAGCCTGGTTTAGGCCCTTTGCATACTGAATTTGACGGCAAGGGCTATGGATATACTACCATGTTCGTATCATCTGAAATAGTGAAATGGAAAATCGACAACCTGGAGATCATTGACCGGATACCCTCTTATTATTCTCCCGGCCATTTGTCCATCGTAGGCGGGGATTCAGAAAAACCGTATGGCAAATATCTGCTCGCGCTGAATAAAATCACAAAAGACCGGTATTTACCAACAGGCCCTGAACTGGCGCAAGCTTGCCAGCTGATTGATATTACCGGGAATAAAATGAAGCTCTTGCTGGATTTTCCAACCATCGGCGAACCCCATTATGCCCAGATGATCCCTGCCGATAAGATCCTTAAAAACCAGGTGAAATTTTTCAAACTGGAAGACAATAAAAACGCTTATGCAACAAAAAGTGAAAAAGATACAAAAGTAATAAGAAACGGCAACAGGGTTGATGTTTACATGACCGCCATTCGATCACACCTCGCCCCTGATAATATCGAAGGAATAAAAATTGGTGATGAAGTTTATGTCCACGTCACCAACCTCGAACAGGATTGGGATGTACCTCATGGATTTGCCATCAAAGGGAATAACAATGCCGAGTTATTGATAATGCCCGGTGAAACCTGTACGCTGAAATGGGTTCCCGGCCAGGTTGGGATTGTTCCATTCTATTGTACTGACTTTTGTTCTGCACTTCACCAGGAAATGCAGGGCTATTTCAGGGTATCGCCGGCAGGCTCAAACACCCCTTTGAAATTCTCTATCGGGGTTAACCCGGTAACTGAATAGCTATTTACAGCGTGCAGCGTCATGTTTATTGTGGCGCTGCACGTTACCAAAGTTTATAATTATGAAATATTTATCCAGAATACTGGTAATAATAAGCGCTGCGCTAATGTTAAGCGCCTATTTCTTCCCCCTATGGCATATATTATTGGATGCACCTCAGTATCCCGAAGGGCTTGAAATGAAAATATGGCTTAATGGCCTTTCGGGAAATATCGCCCAGATTAATGGATTGAACCATTATATAGGGATGAAATTTATTGTAGCTGATGATTTTAAAGAATTTAAGTTTCTTCCATATATTTTCGGATTGTTAACATTAATAGGCTTTGCTTCTGCAATTGCCAAAAGCCGCAGGTTATTATGGGTGTGGTTTATCAGTCTTTGCTTATTTGCAATAGTTGGCTTTAGCGACTTTTATATGTGGGAATATAACTACGGACATAACCTTAACCCGCATGCCGCTATAAAAATTGAAGGCATGAATTACCAGCCTCCGCTTTTTGGATATAAGCAACTGCTCAACTTTACCGCCGGTTCACTGCCCGACACGGGCGGAATTTTAGTGGGCCTGGGAGGCGTACTGGCTGCTGCCGCACTTTTTTATAAATGACTATCCGCTTTGCTAAATAATTTAGTATATTAGCGGTATGAAGCTATCAGAATTTTTCAAGCAGTACGGAGATGAGGCCTGCTGCAGGCTAAAGTTTAAGCAAATACGGGATCAGCAGGGTGTTGTCTGCAAAAAA
>JBIOHE010000493.1:0-2955 GCA_044448725.1 Sphingobacteriales bacterium
TTCATGGCTTAATTTCTTTAGAAGGCTCTCGAAAGATTATGAAAGAACAACTGCTTCCGCTATAGCTTTTATACAATTAGCCTTTTGCAGTATAATTTTGGCAAGAAATCCTGCGATAGAAATTTAAACATGTTCTTAAACTGACACGTCATTTATTCATTTGGACAACAGATGTAAAGTATGCAGACTATTATGAACGTGCTTTGTATAATGATGTGTTGCCATCGCAGGAAGAGGGAACTGGTATGGTGACTTATTTCCAGTCATTAAAACCTAATTTGTTTAAGACATATAGTTCACGTGATGATTCGTTTTGGTGTTGTGTTGGCACCGGTTTTGAAAATCACGCCAAATACGCCGAGAGCATCTACTACCATAACGACAACGGCGTATATATAAATCTTTTTATCCCATCCGAACTAAACTGGGAGAAAAAAGGTCTTAAATTAGTGCAGCAAACAAATTATCCCGAAGAGAGTACTACAAATCTAACAATCAGGAAGGCATCAGGGGGACAACTATCCTTATATATCAGGTATCCTTCATGGGCAACGTCGGGCGCGAATATCATGGTAAACCGAAAAGCTGTTAAAGTAATACAAAGGCCCGGCAGCTATATTGAGTTAAAAAGAAACTGGAAAGCCGGTGACAGGATAGCAGTTAATTACCCGATGTCACTGCGGTTGGTTGCCGCTAATGACAATCCTGACGAGGCTGCCATTGCCTATGGTCCGCTTGTACTTGCCGGTGACATGGGTACCGGGGGAATCAGGCCTCCTGCCCCTTTTGGAAAAGATCAGCTTGATTATAAAGATTATGAAATTCCAAACGACCTGATAAGCTCCCTCAACTTAAAGGATAAAAAGTTAGATGACTGTCTTGTACCCGTTGCCGCAAGCCCATTGGTATTTGAAACTAAAGGTGTCGCAGCAAGACCGATCAAACTGATGCCTTATTATCAAATCGACAAACAACGGTATGTGATATACTGGAATTTAAAATAGGCAAACAATTTTAATTAGCCTGTATGCCAGGCAACGGCCATGGCGATTACCAGTCAAATGCAATAAAGGGATAATTGCAACGGGGGCAACCCATTGCGTTCACTTAGCATACCGGCAACACGAGGGGCAGGGGTGTGTTGTTAAGCGGATCTTTTATTCCCGTCACTTCGGTGCAAGCTTAGGGGCTATCCTGATAAGCAGGCCCGGCGCCAGGCGGTTGAGCCAAAGCCCAATCCTCTCACTGCCGAACTTGCCGATATAAGGTTCAAAGGCGCCTCTTTTAACAGCTTTCATAATTTGTTTTGCGGCGCGGCCTGCCGGAAGGCCGTTGGTTATGTTTTCCGAAGGCTTTGCCAGGCCGTATGCCTTACCGGTGAGGGCATATAAGGAAATATTGGTGCGGATATAACCCGGGGTAAGCAGGGTTACTTTAATATTGTCGGCCGCTACCTCCGCCCGCAGACAATCGAAAAAGCCATGAAGGGCATGTTTGGCGGCGGCATAAGCCGAACGCATGGGCGTACCTATTTTACCCATTACACTGCTGGTAATTACAAAATGGCCCGTTTTCCGCGCAACAAAGTGGGGCAGCAGCGCCCGGGTGAGCGCCACATAGCTAAAGTAGTCCACCTCCATTATGCGCCGGTGTACCTCCATGCCGGTTTCTATCACCAGCGACCGCTGGGTAACGCCGCCATTATGCACCATAATATCTATATGACCAAAGCAGCCGGCAGCAGTTGCTGCCTTGCTGTCCAGCGAGGTCGCATCCGCCAGATCAAGCTGCAGCAACTGCACCTGTGCGGGACCGGCGCAGGCTTGTTTAACCCGTTCCAGTTCATCCATTCTCCGGCCCGACAATATCAGCCGGGCACCGGCGGCCGAAAGCTCATACGCCAGGGCCTCGCCAATACCCGAAGACGCACCCGTTATCCAGGCAACTTTGTTATTGAAGTGATTATCCATACAGTTGTTTTTTTTAAGATTAGTCCGTTGTTCGCATTTTCATCAACTGAGTATTATGCGTGGTATTAAGGTACAACATTAAGCCAAAGGATCCGGTTTATAAAAAACCGGGCGACGATTTTTTTATTTGATAATAAACTATTTAGTGCTACTTTTAAAACTTCAATCAAAACTTATCATGGACGAAAATAACGGAAATTACCAAACATCTGATACCAATTTTCCAAAACCAAACAGAAGGAGGAAACTACTGCCCTGGTGGGTGATCGCTTTTATCTGGTTATTCCTGCTGTTTTTCACATTAATGCCGGTAGGAATTATAATGGGATTATTAAAATATGATTTCGAGATATCCTTGCTTGGCCTGACAACTTATAACCCAATTTCCCTTACCGGCGGGTTTCTGATAACGTTATTTGCTTTCAAGGGGGTAACAGCATTTGCTTTATGGACAGAAAAGGTATGGGCCGTGGGACTGGCCAAAATTGATGCCGTAATAAGTATAGTAATATGCTTTTTAGTAATGGGGTATGCAATTTTCGCCCTTCATTCTTTTAGCCTCAGACTTGAGCTGATTTTGCTTTTTCCTTATTATTATAAAATGAATAAGATACAATATGACTGGGAAAATTTCGATAGCCTGGAATACCCGGAATATACAGACCCTGTGATTCCTGAGGCTTAAACCGGGGTTGTATCGCCGATTGCTGAATAGCGAATTTGTTGCAGGTTCGCCTGCTATTCATAGATTTCTTCGGATTAGCCATCCAAATAGTTTAAGGCTATAGTTTTCCTGATCGGTCACCCGCTGATTGTTGCTTTTTCATTTTCTCTTCTTTCCGCTGTCCTTACACCCGGCTTGCCATGGCGCCAGGCTGGTTACCCGTTGAAAAATCCCTTCTGCCTGCTAAAATATTTTCTTTAAATCTATTGGAAATGAGCGCCTTTGTGTTTAACTTAGTATAAGCAATTAAAAACAATAAAA
>JBIOHE010000494.1:0-2948 GCA_044448725.1 Sphingobacteriales bacterium
CCTGGGGCTTCGGTTTTGGGGGTGTTACTACCTGTAATAAACTTTTAGTTGCCTTGGCTGTCAGCAAATCGCCAAAAGCTGCTGCTTATATTTCAGAACTAAAATGTTTGCGGGCCATTTATTATTACTGGTTGCTTGATTTGTTTGGTAATGTGCCTATTACAACCAGTTTTACGGACTTAGCGCCACCGGCTACAAAAACCCGTGCTGAGGTATATGCTTTCGTTGAAAGTGAATTGCTGGCGAATATAGAGAGTTTGCCAAAAATAGGCACAGGGGATAGCCCCTATTATGGACGTGTTACTTATTATGTGGCTGAAGCTACTTTGGCAAAATTGTATTTGAATGCGCAAACCTATACCGGCACGCCTCAGTATGATAAAGCGATTGCTGCCTGCGATGTGATTATTAATTCAGGAAAATATTCACTAATGGGCAATTATGCGGATAATTTTTCAAGGAATAATATTGGTTCTACTGAATCTATCTGGGCCATCCCTTTTGATGCGGTACATGCGGGCAACTTCAATATCCCTATGACCACTTTGCACATGCAGAGCCAAAACACCTATCAAATGAATTCACAGCCCTGGAATGGATTTGCTTCAGTACAGGAGTTTTACCAGTCATATATTGACCCGGCGCAAAATCCTGGCCCGCAGGGGACCGTGGTTGGTCTTGATCCGTTAGGAACACCCGTTACCGGAACGGTAGATAAAAGAATGTTAAATAATTTTATAGTTGGCCCGCAATACCAGGCCGATGGGGTAACCCGTTTGACAGATGGCGGAGCTGATGCAACCGATCCGGACGGCCCGCCTATTACCTTTACGCCTTATATAAACCAGTTGCAGCCCGCTGCATGGAGGCAATCAGGCGCCCGTATTGGTAAATGGCAATTTTATAAGGGGATGCAGCCCGCTTTAGACAATGATCTGGCAATTTACAGATATGCTGATATTTTATTGATGAAGGCCGAGTTAGTGGCCCGGAAAAATGGCAATTGGAACGATCCGGTTACCCTGGCATTGGTTAATCAAATCCGTACAGTGCATGGCGGGGTTGATCCGTTTGCCAGTTTAACTGCTGCTACCTTTTTAGCTGAACGCGGCAGGGAAATGTTTGCCGAAAGTTACAGGAGGCAGGACATGATCCGCTTTGGTACCTATAATGATGCCTACCGGTTCCATGCAGCAGATCCGGACACCCACGTAAATATATTCCCGGTACCCGAATCTCAGCTTAATGCAAATAAAAACCTTGTGCAAAACCCGGGGTATTGATATTATATATTTAGTTTTATTTTTTAGGAAAGCAAGTGATTTATTACTTGCTTTCCTTTATTACAAATAATTGTTGGCTTATGATTTCAGTGCGGAACAAGATGGCGGCAGGAACGACTATATGAATATAATTATGAGAGGGGTATCAGCTGATTTTAAAAGCCATTTTAAAATTGTTTTGAATAAATTTCGCATAAAACCCCGGCTGTTACCCGGCCTGGTGTTTCTGTTTTTGATGGGTTGCAATTCCAATAAAAATCAGCCTGATCAAAAAGACAAACTTTTTACATTACTGCCCTCATCATCTACGGGAATAAATTTTGCCAATGATGTTAAGTATTCCGAACAACTGAATGTTTATACCTACCGTAATTTTTATAACGGCGGCGGCGCAGCCATAGGGGATATAAACAACGACGGGTTGCCGGATATTTTCTTTTGCGGCAATCAGCAATCAAACAGGCTTTACTTAAATAAAGGCAATTTTCAATTTGAAGACATTACAGAAAAGGCCGGGCTTTCTTCGGCTGACGTTTGGTCAACCGGGGTAACCTTTGCCGATGTAAACGGTGACGGCCTGCTGGATATTTATATATGCAAATCCGGTGATTTTTCTGGTAAAAACCGAAAAAATCAATTATTTATCAATAACGGAAATAATACTTTTACCGAAGAAGCCGCTAAATACGGGCTTGATAACACCGGCTTATGTACCCAGGCTGTTTTTTTTGATTATGACCACGACGGAGATCTGGATTGTTACCTCCTTAATAATTCATCCCGGTCGGTTAGTAATTATGATCAGGTCAAAGATCAGCGCAATATCCCCGACCCGCTCGGCGGAAATAAACTATATCGGAACGATGGCGGTCATTTTACGGATGTGACACAGCAAGCAGGTATTTACAGCAGCAAAGTTGGTTTTGGTTTAGGTGTAACCATTGCAGATGTAAATGGCGATGGCTGGGACGATATATATGTATCGAATGACTTTTTTGAGCGCGATTATTTATACATCAATAATAAAGACGGTACCTTTAAAGAATGTTTGCCGGATGTTATCAGGGAACTGAGCCTGAGCTCTATGGGCGCCGATATTGCGGATATAAATAATGACGGTTACCCGGACATTTATGTAACCGACATGCTTCCTGAACCGGAAGCAAGATTAAAAACGAAAGCAGCTTTTGAAACCTGGGATAAATATCAATCCAATCTTCAAAAAGGATACTATCAGCAGTTTCAACGCAATGTTTTGCAATTGAACCAGGGGCCAACCCCGGTTAAAAACACAAAACAAACACAGGTAAACTTTAGCGAAATAGGTCGATTTGCAGGTGTACAGGCCACCGACTGGAGCTGGGGCGCTCTGATCACTGACATGGATAACGACGGGTTTAAGGATATTTTTGTCAGCAACGGTATTTATAAAGATTTAACTGACCAGGATTATATCCAATTCATGGCTAATCCAACCGAGGTTAGAAAAATGATGGGAAGTGAGAAAGAGGTTATAAGGAAGCTGATTGACAAGATGCCGTCGCAGGCGATCCCGAACTATGCTTTCCATAACAACGGGGACCTGACATTTACCAATAAAGCGAAAGAGTGGGGCCTGGACCAGGCAAGTTTTTCAAACGGATCGGCTTACGGGGACCTGAATAA
>JBIOHE010000495.1:0-2946 GCA_044448725.1 Sphingobacteriales bacterium
ACCCAGGAACATCACATTTTTTTCCAGCCCAAGTTTAATAAACTTATCCCTGATGGTTTTATCAGGAAAATCAAATGCTGTAAGCAATCCTTTGCCGCGTACATTGCTGATCACCGGATGTTTTTCAGCAATACTTATTAACTGGTTTTGCAAATATTCGCCGACAACGGCGGCGTTATCGCATAAATTATCTTCCTCAATTATTTCCATTATTTTGGACGAACGCACCATATCAACCAAACTACCGCCCCAGGTGGAGTTAATGCGCGATGAAATTTTAAATACATTATTTTCAACCTCATCAACCCTTTTGCTTGCCAGTATGCCGCAAACCTGCATTTTTTTGCCAAAAGCTAAAATATCAGGCCGTGCATTTTCGCCAAAATGCTCATGGCACCAAAATTTCCCGGAAAGGCCAACACCGGTTTGTACCTCATCATATATCAGCAATGCTTCATTCTCATCGGCCAAAACCCTAAGCTGTTCTAAAAATTCTTTCCTTACGTGATTATCTCCGCCCTCCGACTGTACAGGCTCGATAATAATTGCGCACACGTCATCTTTATTTTGTTCAAAAGCCATTTTGATCTGGGCGATTGATAATTCTTCCCTTCTAAGCAAATCTTCGTGGTTGGCATCGCTATAGGGGAATTTTATTTGTGGTATGGATACCCTTGGCCAGTCGAATTTGGCAAACCATTTTGTTTTAACCGGAATAGTATTGGTTAAACTCAAGGTATAACCCGAACGTCCATGAAAAGCATGTTCAAAATGGATTACTTTAAAGCCTGTTTCTTTTGTATAACCTTTTGCAAAGTTTTTCTGCACTTTCCAGTCCATCGCTGTTTTCAATGCGTTCTCAATAGCAAGCGAGCCGCCCGCAATAAAAAATGCATGGGGTAGATATTCCGGCATGCCTATCCTGGCAAAAGTCTCCACAAACTCTGCATATTGTGTCGTATAGATATCGGAGTTGGAGGGATTAGTCAAAGCGGCTAACATCAGGTTCTTTTTGAAAGCTTCGTCATTGACCATTTTAGGGTGATTATAACCTAAAGGCACCGATGCGAAGCAGGTAAAAAAGTCGAGCAGGGTACGGTTATATTTAGCATCGTAAATATAAACCCCCTTACTTTTTTCCATGTCAAAAGTGAGGTCGAATCCATCGGCCAATACATGCTTCCTTAATGAAGCCTGAACATCTGTGGGAGAAACTTGCAGGTTATACATATCATTTTGATTTGTACAAATTTAACAAAAACCCTCAAAAAACAAAAATAAAGCGGTTTTTGAACCAAATCGCAAAAAAGTAACTTTAAATTGTTTAAAGTTACTTTTTGGACTAAAGTTGAATTTGGTTTAACATGCAACGAGGCAAAAATGTTAGGTTTTACAATATCGAAGCACTTTAATCCGTCATAAAAGACACGGAATTTTAAATAAAAAAATGGAAATATCTTTTCGTAGAGACACAATACTTTGCGTCTCTGAACGGCAGTGCCTATGCTAAGAAGTAAGAGACACGAAGTATCTTGTCTCTACAAAAAAAGAAAGCCCATCCGTATTTACGGACAGGCTCTGCACAATATAGGATATTAACTGATCTTTCTTTAATTATAACTTTTCGCCGTGCTGGCTGATATCAAGGCCGATTTCCTCTTCTTCGGCAGAAACGCGTAAAGGCGATATCATGTCGGTAACTTTCAGCAATAACAATGAACCGAAAAATGAAAAGATGGATACCACTACCAATGCTATGCACTGTACAAAAAACAAATGTGTATGGCCAAAAAACAAGCCGTCGCCGGTAGTATTACCGCTGTTTACGTTCTGATTTGCAAATACGCCGGTTAACAACATACCCACCATACCGCCTACGCCATGGCACGGGAATACATCTAACGTATCGTCAATAGAGGTACGGGTGCGCCACTCAACAACCAGGTTACTTACCACCGCCGAAATAATACCTATAGCAAGTGAATGCGGAATTGAAACATAACCCGCAGCAGGTGTAATTGCTACCAAACCAACCACAGCGCCTATACAGGTACCCATTGCCGTAGGTTTTTTCCCGCGCAACATATCAAAAAATATCCAGGTTAAGCCGGCTGCAGCCGATGCAGTAGTACTGGTTGCCAATGCAGTTACCGCTAAATGGTTAGCGCCAAATGCCGAGCCAGCGTTAAAGCCAAACCAGCCAAACCATAACAAGCCGGTACCAATCATCACATAAGTGATACGTGCGGGCGTATGGTTAGTATCGTTACCCCCTTTTAAATATAAAGCCGAAGCCAGGGCAGCCCATCCCGCCGACATGTGAACAACAGTTCCGCCAGCAAAATCAAGTACGCCTAATTTATTTAAAATGCCGTCGGGGTGCCAGGTGCAATGCGCCAGGGGTGCAAAGATGAAGATAGCGAACAGACACACAAAAATAATATACGAGTTAAACTTTATCCGTCCGGCAAAAGCGCCGGTGATAAGCGCAGGTGTAATTATTGCGAATTTTAACTGGTACATGGCAAACAACAGCAATGGAATTGTCGGGGCCAGTTTCCAGGTGGCATTGCCCAGCATGCCCTTCATCATAAAATAGGTGGCAGGGTTGCCGATGATGCCATGAAAGCTATCACCAAATGCAAGACTAAAGCCAAATATGCCCCAGATTATGGTGATGATCACCATACATATAAGACTTTGCAGCATGGTGGAGATCACATTTTTTTTATTCACCATACCGCCATAAAAAAAGGCAAGACCGGGCGTCATTATCAAAACTAATGCCGTTGCCATCAGCATCCAGGCAATATCGCCCGTATCAAAATGAGGATTACCGGTATTTTTAATTTCTACCGATGGAAAGATAAAGGTTAAAGCTAAAATTACGAGAATTACAAAAAATGGAAAATAGCGTTTCATACGAATTACAAACATTGTTAAAAT
>JBIOHE010000496.1:0-2944 GCA_044448725.1 Sphingobacteriales bacterium
AAATTAAATAAATAATTAATAACATCCTCATTTTCAGCAGAAATATTTACATTTATTGATTCAAACAGATACCGGTAATTAATATTCATTTTGTTTGCAGCCCATTCACCCGCCCGGCGATTATACGCAGGGGTAAATACGTTTTTAAAAAAGAATATCTCAAAACAAATGTTAAATCACTTTGTTTTGTTAACATAATGATAATATAAAAGACATCGTTATTTAACATACTTTTGAAACCTATTAATAAATACATGAACAAGAAAATGCAGAATTCAACGGTTAAAACATCCAGAAAAGCGATTCAGCAAAGTCTGATTGCTGAGTTTAACAAGATAACAGGGAAATTCGGGCCGGCATCTGAAAAGTTGCTTAAAGAAGTTGAGAAGGGATCAAAAAAACTGGCTAAAATAATTTCCAAAGAATTGAAGGTCGCGCAGGCAGCCATCCAGGAGACCGGCAACGAAGTTAAAAATGCGGTTGCCCCTGCGCCCAAAGTAAAAAGCAAAAAAGCTGAGGCCCCGGCCAAAACTGAAGCGGCACCAGAAACACCTGCAAAAGCGGCTACTGTTAAACCGGCGCCATCAAAGAAAAAACAGGCAGCTAAAGAATTGGCAGAAACTCCAATAAAAAAGGATAATCCGGTATCCTGACAGGGGATACAAAATTATCCTGTTGACAATATTGATCTGATTACACCGGAGGTAAGCACCGGGTAATTATTTTTCAGATAGTTGCAAACACAATTTGAGCCTGCTGACCAAAAATGGGTATGGGTTTTTCTTCGCCGTTAATGGCGCCATCCAAACCTATTATCCATAATGCGATAAAACCTAAATTTACCGGCACTGCAAAATAATTCGATGAAAACAAATTGGTTGGCAGGCCAATAGCGCCAAAAACAACAGCCAACCCGTACCGTACTACTATATACGAAATATATAAAAGCAGTGTTTGCCTCAAATGATAACTGCTTAAACTTGTTTTTTCATTTTTATGAAATGCAAAGAAGGCCATCGACCATCCTAAAACAAAAAAATAACTCAGCATACCTGCTGTTTTTCCATCATCCTCTATCCCAAAAGGGTTTCCTCTGTTCATAAATTACTTATTTTAAATTTATCTCAAGAGTGCCCTTCCAATAATTATCTGTCTTTTATACGTATAATATATTTGTTAGTTTCAACCAAAATTTGAATATTTAAAAAATAACATGATCCAAATTAAATCTTCTGAACATGTCAAATAACCTTATCAGTGCAGAGATAGACGAGTTTTATTCGGGAGCATCTGAGGATAAACGGCTAACATTTGGCCTGGGGCCGCTGGAATTTGAGCGGAACAAGGAACTGGTAGGCCGCTTTTTGCCTGACACGGGCGCTGTTATTATTGATGTGGGCGGCGGTCCCGGCGTTTATGCCGAATGGCTGGCAGGAATGGGCCACCATGTTCACCTGATCGATCCGGTTAACAAGCATATACAACAGGCGCAAAAACGAGCGGCAAAGCTTAAAAAAACTTTTAAAGCCACATTGGGTGAAGCCCGGAAACTTGATTTTAAGGACGAATTTGCCGATGTGGTCATTTTACATGGCCCCCTATATCATTTGCAATTAAAGGCCGACCGGATTAAAGCACTAAAAGAAGCATATCGTGTGCTGAAACCCACAGGCGTGCTGCTTGGGTTCGCTATCAATCATACGGTTTCAACCGTTACGGGTTTACTGAACGGTATGATCCACGACCCCAAATTTTACGACATGTGCCAGAGTGAGCTTAAATCGGGAATACATAATCCGCCGGCAAACTGGCCGGGGATACTGCCAGAAGCATTTTTCCATAAACCAGCCGGATTGACTGATGAAACAAGGGAAGCAGGCTTCGATAACCCGAAGCTTTTTGCAGTAGAAGGAATGGTATGGCTCGACAGCAAGTATTTTGAAACCCGGTCGGACCCGAAAAAGAAGGAAGCTATGATGGCCCTGCTTAAATCTACAGAAGAGAACCCTGATCTTTTTTCGTTTAGTCCGCATTTAATGATTTGCGGAGAGAAAAACTGAGCCAGCATACCTTTTTTACAAACCAACACGATATTTTTACAATTCCCGGCACCGGATTGTTGACCGGATATAATAAATTTGCGCTTGATCTGTTAAATAGCAGACAACAGGCGAAAAGCTGAAGGAAAAGCCGAAAGCATTTCGCGTACATACATTTTAACAGCTTTCGGCTTTTGCTTTAAGCTTTCAGCTAATACAAACTATGCTAAAAACCAGCCCCGGGTTATTCATTTTATTGATTTTAGGCTTTGCATTTTCAGTACAAGCACAAAAAACCGACTCCCTTAAAACAGATACCAACCTCCTCAACAAATTCCGCATTGATCCCGGAAAAAATTCATTGCCAATTCTCTACCGGCCCATACAGATCAATAAAGAACTGGTGCCTGTTGATATGCTTGATTATAAGATAAGCTACTGGCATAAATCTGTTATTTTCGGACTTAATTTCAGCCAGTCGGCATTTACCGGCAACTATAGTGCAGGTGGGGTAAATGCGATCGCATTAGGTTCAAACTTTGATTTTAAGGCCGAATACAACAAAAAGCCGATGGATTTTACCACCGAAACCAACCTGCTTTACGGTATATCAAAGAACAAGGGCCAGGGCTCCCGAAAAACCAATGACCGCATATTTTTTGATAATAAACTGGCTACACAGCTATCAAAAAGATGGTTCTTTTTTGGATCGCTTACTTTCGAATCGCAATTTACGGCGGGGTATAATTATACCAACCCCGATGGGAGCAATGCACAAAACCCTTACATGATCTCCAATTTCATGTCGCCGGGATACCTGACCGAGTCATTAGGCTTTGAGTACAAGCCCAATAAATGGTTCGACCTGCGCATCGGCACAGGTACAGCCCGTCAAACCTTTGTGC
>JBIOHE010000497.1:0-2936 GCA_044448725.1 Sphingobacteriales bacterium
CGCAAATGCAGAATCCTTCAACTCAAAAATCAAGAATTTCAGGGCCAATTTAAGAGGGGTTACCGATGTCTCGTTCTTCTTGTTTAGGTTGGAAAAATTGTTTGCCTGATAAACGATCCCCAACTTTTTCGCTTGATCCCAAAAAGAGACACAAAAACATTCAATGTAGTATCGCTGGATGGCAAAATTGAAAAGGTAAAGATCATACCAGACTATGTAAATAGAGTGCTAAGGATGACCTGTTTGCAGGATACAATAGCAATATCTGATTTTTGGGGCGTGCCCCCTGAAATTCACATATTAAATAGGAGTTTTATTGAGATAAGATATGAGGTTAGAGGCGGTTCAAATTTAGGATTGGGAAATACCTTGATTTTATGTGTAAATGATGGTAAGTTGTACGAAGCGATGCATGTTTTGAGATACATGAATTGGGATTCAGGGAATCAAAAAGAGAATTATCACATAACACTAATTTTGAACGGAGAAGATAGACTCAACTACAGGCTAATCGTACATATTCATGACAATGTTTATTCAAAACTCGAGCCTGAGACAAATTACAATTATAACAATCAAACTGTTTTGAGTTTCGACACAAGGCGGAATGTTTTCTATAGCATTAAAGAAACCGTAAGTTGCCACGTTGCTACGACAAAAACTGGAAAAACTGTTAAACAAAAAATTGTTGGTGACTTCCCTGTAATTATTTTAGGAAAGCAAACGTATTATTTTATAAAGGGCAGGTGGTATCAGTCACGAAGTACCAATGAGATGGATGAAATTTGATGTTATAAGTAATATATACAAAACGTTTGGGATAATTTAGCCATCAAATTAGCCCAAACGTTTTTAGTTTTTTTATACAATAAAAAGTTAATCCGTTAAAATCAGAGTTTCAAATCGCCCCAACCTTCGCGGTAGGTTCTGCGGATAAACTGGTTGGCTGGTTCGTAATTGGTTACGCGCATGTTTGCGCCGTCCCATTTTAAATCAACATACCTGCCACTAAATTTATAGCCTTCCATATTACCGTAAACAGGGTCATTGCGTTTTATCTTTTCCTGTATGTTGAAGCTCCG
The DNA here is from genome assembly GCA_044448725.1 of Sphingobacteriales bacterium. Classification (GTDB taxonomy): domain Bacteria; phylum Bacteroidota; class Bacteroidia; order Sphingobacteriales; family Sphingobacteriaceae; genus Mucilaginibacter. Next base: position 1,083 of record JBIOHE010000497.1, read on the forward strand.
CAGCAGCAGATTGCCTAACAGTACAGTTTCGGTAAGCGGACCTGCATAGCCTTCAAATGGAGAATCAACTTCCATTTTACCATAACCGGCAATGGCAGCGTCAACCCATTGCCACCAGTGGCCGTCCATACCACCCTGAATGCGGGGGTACTTTTCGGGTACGTTAACATCCTTATTCAAAGCCAAAGGCAATAATCGTGGGTGACTGCCACCCCATCCGCAGGATACTTTTCCTTTGGTGCCGATAAATAGCGTGCACCCTTCAAAATCATTTTCGGAAGGGATATCGCCGAGCGCCAGGTTCATATTTAGATCCGGGTCAAGCTCTGCAAGGCGGTCCGGGGTTATGCCGCCGTCCATCCAGTGCAAGTCAAGGTCTTTACCGTTTGCCTGTTTAAATTTGAACTTAATGGAGCTGGAAACCGGGCCGCTTTCGGGGTAAATGCCTTCTTTAAAAATACCGTTGTAAACAGTGCTCGCACTGCCGGATATATCGGTTGGATAACCGAGTCCAAGCAATTTAAACGGCGGCCCCATAATGTGGCAGCCCATGTCGCCCAGTGCGCCGGTGCCAAATTGCCACCAACCACGCCAGTTAAAGGGCACCAGGTTATCAATATAATCAATGTACGGCGCAGTGCCGAGCCAAAGGTCCCACTTAAGTTCTTTTGGTACCGGCGGCTTTGCCGATGGCCACTGAATGCCCTGCGGCCAAACGGGGCGGTCGGTCCAGCAATATACTTTTTCAATATCGCCGATCAGCCCGGCTTCAAACCATTCGCGCATGGTGCGCATGCCATCGCAGGATGCACCCTGGTCGCCCATCTGGGTAACCACCTGGTATTTTTTTGCGGCTTCGGTTAATACCCGGGCCTCGTAAATATCATGGGTCAGGGGCTTTTGCAGGTATAAATGTTTTTTTAGCTGCATGGCGCTATGGCCAACTATTGCGTGGTTATGATCGGGGATGGCTACCGTAACAGCATCGAAATTTTTGTTCTCTTTTTCGAACATTTCGCGCCAGTCGTGATAAAATTTCGCTTTTGGGAATTCCTTTAAGCGCTGCATGCCGGGGCGTTCGTCCACATCGCATAAAAAGGCTATTTCGGCATTTTTTTTAGGGGCGGCGGCAAAATGGTGAATATCATTCTCGGCCTCGCCGCCGGTGCCTACCGCCGCAATATAAAGTTTATCGCTTGGCGGGGTATAACCCTTGCCGCCCAGCACAAAACGGGGCACAATATAAAATCCTGCTGTTGCGATAGCGGTTTTTTTGATAAATTCTCCCCGGCTGATCCCGGTTTTACCTGTGGGGTTCTTGTTTTCTTCCATGGGGCCTATTTTATTTTTAGTGGTCTTACTTCAACAGTTTTAAAAAAAACAATATCATCATCGCCATGGTTCTGCAATCCGATATAGCCGAAATTAGGACGCAGGCCCCTGAATGGTTCAAAATCAAATTTCCGTTCGGGGGTAGGATCGCCTTCAGTATAATCAGTCACCAGCTGCCCGTTAACATAAACGATGGTGCGCGCACCATCGAGGGTGATTTCCATCACGTTCCATTGCGGGCCTGGCTTGCCTGGTTTTGAATGTGGTTTTGTTAAGGAGTACAGTGCTCCTGTAATATGGTATTCATCCTCGCCTGATGTTTCAGGGTGGTTGTCTATCTGCACTTCGTACCCGTAAAATACAGGCATCCAGGCTTCGCGCGGCTCAATGGGTATGCGGATAAAAAAGCCGGAGTTGCTGTTTTCTTTCTGCATTTTGTAAACAATACGTATCACGCAGTCACCAAATTTTTCTTTTGTCCAGTAGCAAAGCCCCATACCGCCGTGACTGCCGGTTAATCCA
>JBIOHE010000498.1:0-2934 GCA_044448725.1 Sphingobacteriales bacterium
AACAAATACACAAAGTTCAAAGGCGCTGATTGCCCTTGAAACCTAATGGATGGGGTCATTAACAATAATAACTATCGCTTCATGTATGAAGCATTAAAGATATTTGCTCATAAAAATACACCAACAATATTAAATTTAACAAAAATAATTACTAACAAGATGTTAACGAAAATAATAAAAAAATCCGGCATCTTCTTTTATTATCTAATAGTTAATAAAGGTATAAAGGTGTCCCACATTTTTAAAAAATATACCTGGCAAGTGCTAAACTTGCCTGCTGGCGCAGGTTAGTGATATTTTAATCTGCCTCAGCGGGTTGGTATGTGGCAAAATTGGTTTGATGCAGTATTCCCCCTTTAGTCCCAACGATAGTCGGGATGCGCAAGCGATGGGGGCAAGGGGGATGTAAAATTCCCCCTTTAGTCCCAACGATAGTCGGGATGCGCAAGCGAAGGGGGGGCAGGGGGATGTAAAATTCCCCCTTTAGTCCCAACGATAGTCGGGATGCGTAAGCAATTCCCCCTTTGCGTGAGCATTGTGTAGGGCGAAGGGGGTAAGGGGGATGTAAACAGGGTATGTCAGCAATTCATTCAAAAAAACAAATAAAACCCTTTATCTTTAATTCATGGCAAACAAAATAATAAAATATAATCCTATACTAAAAGAATATGCCCGTAAACTTCGCAAACAAAGCACATTAAGTGAAGTGCTGTTGTGGATACAAATAAAGAAGAAATCATTAGGCGTAGAATTTCACAGGCAAGTGCCAATAGATAATTATGTAGTTGACTTTTATTGCCATGAACTAATGCTTGCCATTGAAATAGATGGCAAAAGCCATGAGATAGACACTGTTTTTGAAAATGATATAAAAAGACAAAAAAGACTCGAAGAATTGGGCGTAAAGTTTATTCGTTTTAATGATCTTACTGTGAAAAAGAACATGACCGGCGTATTGGATACATTGGCAGAAGAAATTAAAAAATTGCAAGCTAAATAATTTAAAGAATTGCTACATCCCCCTACCCCCCTTCGCTTGCACACATAGCCTGCGCAAAGGGGGAATTGCTGGCAAACAAATCTTTAGCTAAGTGAAGATATACTTGCTACTAATAATAACCCGCTATCAATATAATCACTTTGATATCATGTCTAATAATCTTGATGCTGCAATTCCCCCTTTAGTCCCAACGATAGTCGGGATGTGTGCGTATGCGAAGGGGGTAAGGGGGATGTTTTTAACAGAATTGATAACGGTTCATTATAAAGAAGATATTGCAAAACTGGAAATAAAGATGGCGGAAAACAAGGCCGAACTCATTAAATGGATACATCTTCTGGGTAGGCCAGGCAGTCACCACTATTGCCATTGTGAAATTATTTTTGCACTCGTAACCAAGGTGTCCCATATCTCTAAGATGTGCGGCACCTACTACCCGTAGCGCCTCCAACATACCACACCGTTCAGGCCGCCTGTCCCCGCAATATACAGTGGTTTTCGCCTGAACATTTTCTGCTATGAGCTATTCAGTAATCGGGAAATGTAGAATTTTCTTCAATTATTGCATCATGCCATATCAGTCGTTCCAGTTCCTTAGGACTAATGATGTCTGCTCTGTATGATCCGGTAATCTGCCATTTGTTTTCAGGGTTTCTTTTTTCACAAAACGCGCTCCATAAGATTTTTTTATCCTTGCTCACAATAAATATTTGAGCGCCATCGCCCATACAAACAAACATTGACCGGTCAGGCAATTGTGAAACTTTCCCGCCAGATGAAAAACTATTCATCAATTGTTTTTGTGTACTCGTATCAGCAATTGTGCACACATATTCCCATACCTTTTTTAAGCTATCCTTTCCCCCAACTGATTCCTGAAATATTTCAACCGTTGGAAAATTTCCCGGATTGCATGTATTGTTATTATACAAGTATAAATATCCTTCTTCTGAACGCCTACAGCTATGCTGGCCGCAAAACAAACCAATATCTTCTTCCTTAATACCTGGTTTATATATTTTACCATAAGTGTTTAATACATTTCCTTCAGGATATTTCACTTTAATGATACGGCTTTTTGCATTTAAACTGAAGTAAATGGTATTACTTTGTTCATCAAAAAAAAATGAATTCTCATGCAGTTTTATTTTGAGGCCTTTTGTTAAACATTCAGCCACAAGATCGGATTTCTTAAAATACTCTGAAGATTTCCATGTCCATACCACTTTGCCTTTTTCATCATATTCTATCAACGTTCCAAAATCTGCATACTTATATTCTTTGTCGTTGTCTTGTTTTATTTTGTCATAAGGAACAATTAAAAAATTACTGTCATTTAAAGAAGGTAGTTTATATAATATCTTCTCAGTTCCTATTACCATGTAATGGCCATTCGCAAGTCGTGTAAATTCATGATGATATTGGGTATTGTTGTATTCATCACTCTTTTCATTGTCTGGCCCCTTCCATAAAACATCCCCATTGTAATTGATCTCGTATATGCGCGCGCCTAACAATAAAGTGATCGTTCCCTGAGGTGAAAGTTTCAGGTCACGTGTACCGATAGATTCAGACTCAAGCCCGTCTATATTAGGCAAAAACCATACCGGCATTCCATTCATATCATACAGCACCTTCGTGGCATCTATAAAAACATAAGCGTCTTTGTATTTTTCAGCGCTCTTAGTAATTCTCAGGCGCGTAACACTTGTGTCAACCTCAGGGATAATCATGGTACTAAAATGATGCAGTTGGCCCTTTGTTTTTGTTGAATCTATATTTGCAAAAACGGTACGCCAGGTATATTCTTTTCCAAAAGAAGGTACCTCCCCAATTATTTTGTTACTGTCATTGGAAAATGATGCAATAATATTTTTCTTAAAAGAATCCACATTATCATAATGGCCCTGCGCAATTTGTATTTTGTACTTACC
>JBIOHE010000499.1:0-2933 GCA_044448725.1 Sphingobacteriales bacterium
ACTGCGGAAAAGATCGGATGGCTGGCGCAGCTTGCCAGGCACAATGCGATGCTTAAGCAAAAAGATGACGAGTTACAAAACCTCGCTATAGCAGTTAACAATTCTTCGGAAATTGTTTGCGTTGTTGACGCAGCTGACTACACTATAAAGACGGTTAACCCGGCGGTCGAAAAGATATTGGGCTACAGCCAGCTCGAACTGCCCGGCCGGAGTATTACAGATTTTGCTATCGAAACCCGGAGAATTGATTTTCGCGTAAAGCTCGCAACCATCGTAAAAGAAAGATTGGATTGTTCTGTTTTTGAATTTGAATTTGCCATGTATAACAAAAGCATTGTGTGGGTTGAGTGCCGTATAGTTTATAAAAACAGGACATTGCTGTTAAATATCAGGGATATTTCTGAGCTGAAAAACTGCCGGGATCAGATGCTTAAATCAAAAACAAACGACCGGCAAGATAAAAAAGTGAAAGAAAACCTGCTGGCCGTTATGAGTCATGAACTAAGAACTCCGGTAAACGGAATTATCGGGCTAACCAATCTCCTGCGCAAAACCAGGCTTGACGGGCAACAGCTCAATATGATCGACCTGATGGATGTGTCATCTCAATCGTTGCTGGGTGTGATTAATGATGTTTTGGATATAGCCAAGATGGACGCAGGGAAATTCAATATCGTAAGGTCGGCAAATAATATGCATGAGTTGCTCCGCTCCGTTTATGGTTTGCTCAAGTATAAGGCTGATGAAAACAATTTAGAGTTTTTATTAAAAATAGCCCCCGAAGTGCCTGTAAATTTAATGGTTGATCCCCTGCGGTTAAACCAGGTTTTGATGAATTTGTTAAGTAACGCTATCAAATTTACCGAACGCGGCTTCGTGAAACTGGAAGTTTCGGCCTTGCAAAAAAATGAAAGCCAGGTACAGCTAAAGTTCATCGTTGAGGATACCGGCATAGGGATACCCGAAAGCAAGTTATCCGGCGTTTTCGACTCATTTGAGCAGGCCGAGGAAGATACAGCCTCCAAATATGGCGGAACAGGTTTAGGGCTGTCCATTGTAAAAAGGCTGGTTGAATTAAAAGGGGGGGAGCTTGCGGTTTACAGCCAGCCGGGTAAAGGCAGCACATTCAGCTTTACCAACTGGTACACCATAGCTGGTAAAAGCAAAGAAAAGTTAGCCTTTGCGAAAGAGAAGGTGCTTGAGCAGTTTGAAAATGTAAGGTTGTTGGTTGCCGAAGATAACATGGTTAACCAGTTTATGCTGTCGAAAATGCTCAAAGACTGGAATATAGAGGTTGAAATAGTAGATAACGGACAAACGGCTCTTGATAAATTACGGGTTAATGATTACGACCTGGTATTAATGGATACCCACATGCCCGGGATGGATGGCTACCAGGCAGCAAAATCAATCCGGAACGATTTTGATGAACCCAAAAGAAGTATCCCTATCATATCATTATCAGCTGCATCGTTTGACTATGAGCAGGAAGAGGCGCTGCTGGCAGGAATGAACGATGTTATTTCAAAACCTTTTCCGCCTCACGAACTTCACCGCAAAATAAAAAAGTTGGTAAAAACAGGCGAATTGGTTAAAAGCTTAGTGTAGTCTGACCGATGCCTATGGTCCGGGCCTCGTGTTCCAATAGCCATTTTTTGCGCCATATCCCGCAGCCAAAGCCCGTTAAGCTGCCGTCTGAGCCGATAACGCGGTGGCATGGTACAACGATTATCAGGTTGTTTTTGCCATTTGCAGATGCAATAGCCCTTATCCCCAAAGGATTGTTCATTAATTTTGCCTGCTGCAAATAAGATATTGTGGCCCCATATTCAATTTTTAGTAATTGTTCCCAAACTTGCTGTTGAAATTTAGTCCCCTGTTGTTTCAAAGGCAGGTCGAAAACCTTTCTTTCACCCGCAAAATATTCACCCAATTGCCGTATGGCAATATTTAACAAAGGTGATTCAGTTGGTTTTACTTCAAATTCTCCATCCAATAAATAAATTGAGGTAATAAAATCTTCCTCTTCGGTAAGCCGGGCAATACCCAAAGGCGTTTTATAATAAGCCGTCTCCATTTTGCTAAAATAGGTAAATAAGCTAAAAAATAGTCTAAGTTAGGCCTCACCTAAATCCTCTCCAAAGGAGAGGACTTGAACTGCGCTCTTTTTTAAAGCCCTCTCCTTTGGAGAGGGTTGGGTAAGGCGAAATGACCCAATGACCCAATGACCCAATGACCCAATGACCAATGACCAATGACCAATGACCCAATGACCAATGACCAATGACGCGCAGCAAATGACCCAATGACCCAACAAAAAAAAACTATATTTGCCCCATGCAACTCTTCAATCAAACCTGGGACCTTTTTAAAAAGGAAATTGTGCTGGAGTGGCGTTCAAAATACGCTTTTAACGGAGTCTTATTATATGTAGTTTCTACCGTTTTTATCTGTTACATTTCCTTAAATTTAAACCCCGGCTTAAACAGCAGCAAAGGTTATCCAATTGTCTGGAATGTTCTTTTCTGGATAATTATGCTGTTTGCTTCGGTTAATGCCATTGCTAAAAGCTTTATGCAGGAGAGTAAGAGCCGTTTGCTGTATTATTATTCTATTGCAAGCCCGCAGGCCATCATTCTTTCAAAAACAGCCTATAACATTCTGTTAATGGCGTTGCTCAGCATTTTGGCTTTATTGGTTTACAAGGTTTTTTTTGCGAATACACTTGGCGACCCGCTATATTATTTTCTGACGGTAATGTTAGGCAGCATTAGCTTTTCAACTGTTTTTACAATGATATCCGCCATAGCTTCAAAGGCCGGGAACAACGGCACATTGATGGCAATTTTGAGTTTCCCGGTTATTATTCCGGTTATTTTGTTGCTCATAAAGCTAAGTAAAAATGCCATGGATGGCCTCGAGCGCAGTGTTAG
>JBIOHE010000500.1:0-2929 GCA_044448725.1 Sphingobacteriales bacterium
AATTATAGGTGTACCTAACAGCATTTTCATTTTAAATAAGTACTACTATGAATTTAGTATAACAGGCAACAAAATAACGGCCCTGCATACGGTAATTGAAAAAGTCGGGATTACTACTTTTATTGCAAATGTTACTACGGCAATTGGTTTTGGCGTATTGTATTTTACAAACAGCGAATTGTTAACACAATTTGGCCAGGTTGCTTCTATCAGCATTATGGTAACATTTGGCCTGAGCCTGGTGCTGGTGCCAATTATTTTCAGCTATTTACCTGACCCCAAGCCCAAACAAAGCGGCATTAAGGACCGCAAGCTGATGCAAATAGTATTAATAAAATTAGATCACCTGGTGCATAACCATCGTAAGGCTATTTACATCATCACAGCGCTCCTGGTTGCGATCTGCCTGTACGGCCTGTCATTGATTAAAGTGAACGGTTACGTGGTGGACGATTTGCCGAAAAGCAGTAATACACTGAGCGACCTTCAATTTTTTGAAGCCAATTTTAAGGGGGTTTTGCCGCTGGAAGTAAGTATCGATACGAAACGTAAGAACGGCGTAATGAACCAGGTTGTTATCCGTAAAGTTGAAAAGCTGGAAAACCTCATCTCCTCCTACCCCGAGTTTAGCCGCTCCCTGTCATTGATTCAGGCTTTGAAATTTTCTACCCAGGCGTTTTACGGCGGCAACCGTAACTATTACCGGTTGCCCGAAGGGTTTGAACAAGGCTTTATATTAAGTTATGCAGGCAAATCCGGTAAAAACACCAATATACTGCATAATTATATCGACAGTACCAAGCAGTTCACCAGGGCAAGTTTCGAGATGGTTGATGTTGGTTCGAGCAAAATGAATACTGTTTTAGCCAGTTTACAACCCCGTATCGATTCGATATTTAACCCTGAAAAATACCATGTTGAATTAACAGGATCGAGCATCATTTTTATAAAGGGGGCCAATTATATGGTTAAAAACCTTTACGAAAGCCTCGCGCTGGCCATATTTTTGATTGCAGGGGTTATGTGGATATTATTCAGGGGCTTGAGAATGATCCTTATTTCCCTGTTGCCAAACCTTATCCCGCTGGTAATAACAGCGGGGATCATGGGCTTTTTCGGCATTCCGCTAAAACCCTCAACCATACTTATTTTTAGTATAGCCATGGGGATCTCATCCGACCAAACCATTTACTTTATCACCCGGTACAGGCACGAATTACGCGATACCAAAAAAAGCATTTCAAAAATCGTGTCAGACACCATCCGCGAAACGGGTATCAGTATGATTTATATTGCGATAGTGCTTTTCTTTGGTTTTGGGATATTCTCCTTCTCCACTTTTGGGAGCGTTAAAGCATTGGGCATTTTATTATCGGTAACCTTATTGGTGGCTATGGTGAGCAACCTCACCTTATTACCTGCATTTTTATTGAGTTTGGACCACAGGAAGAAAAAAGAGAAGGTAAAAAGGGAAAGCATAAAAGCGAAAGCTTAATATTAGTTTTAAAATAAGATTTGCTTCAATGGATCTGCAACTCAACAATAAAGTGGCCATTGTACTGGCTTCAAGTAAAGGCTTGGGAAAAGCTATCGCTGCTGCGCTTTCTGCGGAAGGTGCAAAAGTAATTATTGGCTCACGCGATGAGGCTGAATTAAGTAAAACAGCGATTGAAATAACCCGGACGACCGGCAATGAGGTAATAGCCCTGCCTGTTGATGTATCGGATGGTGAGCAGGTAAAAACCTTCATCCAAAAAGCTGCGGATGCATTCGGGCGGATAGACATTTTAATAAATAATGCAGGCGGGCCTCCCTTTAATAAATTTGAAAATTTTGATGAAGGTGACTGGCAAAAGGCATTTGAACTTACGCTGCTTAGTTTTGCCCGCACCAGCAGACTGGTGCTGCCGCATTTGCAAAAAACAGGCAGCGGGCGCATCATCAATATCATCAGCGGATCGGTAAAATCGGTACTGACAAATTCTGTACTTTCTACCAGCATGCGGATGGGGGTTGTAGGGATGGCAAAATTAATGGCCGACGAATTTGGTCAATATAACATTACAGTAAATAATGTTGCACCGGGGATGATCCTGACCGACAGGTTAAAACATACCCTGCCAAAAGATGCTGACCCCCACCTGGCCTTGCAGGAAAGGGCTAAAAATATCCCGCTTGGCCGCATCGGCAAACCCGAAGAACTGGCAGCCCTGGTAACCTTTCTGGCCTCGGCCCAGGCTGCTTATATCAGCGGCACCACAATACAAGTGGATGGAGGTGCTAACAGGGGCATTTTTTAGGGGAGTGGTTGCTTGAGTGGTTTCAACCACGATTGATTAAAAGATTTTCTTAAAACCCAAACAAATGACCCAATGACCAATGACCAATGACCAATGACCAATGACCAACCGCTCACTCAATCAACCACTCCCCGATCAACTGTTCACAACAATAATGGGTTCAGTTCCGAGTCTATTAATCCGCCAACAGGTTTACCCATCAGCCATTTTTGATGGTCATTTTTTTGCCATTCGTTTTTATAGGGTGCAATCCGGGCGCCATCAGCCACATAAATAATGGTCATAACCTCCCGCATTTTGTCTGAATTATTACCGTTAGCATGGTGCATAGTAAATCCGCGGTGCCAGGTTGCATCACCCGCCTTCATAGTTTTTGCCCGGCTTATCGCGAAATGGCGCTCCTTAACATAATCGTCAAAAGCACTTTCCGATTCGTCTGATATCTCAAAGTCAAAAACAGCGCCTTCCTTAAAAGAACCGGAGGCAAAGGTGAGCATTCCCATTTCCACATCAATATCAACCAGTGGCATCCACATAGTTATGGTATTATTGGTATCAATAGGCCAGTAGTATTGGTCCTGGTGCCAGGGTGTAGGGCCTCCCCCGGGTTCTTTAAACAGGGCCTGGTC
>JBIOHE010000501.1:0-2913 GCA_044448725.1 Sphingobacteriales bacterium
CTATGGTATATTGAGGATGGTTTTTTTGCTGAAACAGGATTATATGGTGATTGGCGAAATTGTTATCACCGTTTCTTTACTCACCGGATTTTATGGAATACTGAACGCATCCGTCCATCGCGATTTTAAAAAAATGCTTGCCTATTGTACTATTGAAAATATCGGAATTATAGGAATCGGTATCGGACTTGGCTTAATGGGGATCGGGCGGGGAAACAACGCTTTGATCATTTTAGGATTTGCAGGGGCGCTGCTGCATACATTAAATCACTCACTTTTTAAATCACTCCTTTTTTTTACGGCTGGTTCAGTCTATCAGCAAACCCATACCCGGGATATGGAAAAGTTAGGCGGATTGATACACAGGATGCCCCAAACAGCGATGTTTTTTCTGATCGGCGGAATGGCTATCGGAGGGCTGCCCCCGTTTAACGGTTTCGTTTCAGAGTTTTTGTTATACTATGCGGTCCTGCTCGGAATCAAATCTGTCGGAATCGTTTATATCACGCTGATGACATTTTCGCTGGCGGGGCTGGCATTAATCGGAGGGATATCAATGCTTACCTTTACCAAAGGTTTTGGAACGATATTTCTTGGTAGTCCGCGGACTGCTTTACAACGGCAACCTGAGGAAGTTTCATCGGGTATGCGGCTGCCCCAATATTTTATTTTAATCATCATGCTTTCGGTTGGCGTGTTTCCGGGGTTTTATTTTTCGCTTGTAAATGAAATTGTGTCGGGTTTTATTCCTGCGGCTTCGTCAACGCCTGCATTGGTCCCACCTTCTTTACTCAATGGCATATCATCAATAGGGAGGTTTGGCGTGTTGTTTCTTATAGTAGCAGTATTAATTTATTTACTGAGAAACAGGTTTACCCGGAGGCTGCCGGTATCAACAGGTTTAACCTGGGGCTGCGGATATATTGCTCCAACCCCCCGTATGCAGTACACCGGCAAATCATTTTCAAAGGCATTGGGAAAATTGCTGCATTTTGTAATCATTGAAAAACCAAAATATAAAGAGATTTCAGCCGGCGAAATATTCCCTGCAAAAAGGACGCATTCATCGCATTACAATGACTTTTTTGTAACAAAAGTTTTTGACCGCATTGTTGACAGGCTTCTTTATTCGTTGAATTATTTTAAGTTTATACAAAATGGCAATATACAACTGTATATTTTATACGGCGCCTTTTTTATTCTGCTGATATTTTTAGGTACGATTTTTAATTTTATCTGATGGAAATTATTATAGCGTTTATCGTGGTTATCTTTTTGGCTATTGCACTTGTTCCGTTTTTGAGTGTAAAGTGGAAAGGGATAATTACGGTTAGCACTGTGACCATAATTGCCGTATTCAGCAGCATTATTGCCTTTCAATCACTATCCGGTAAAAGTTTTGAATATTTATTCGGAGGGTCACTGGTAACCGGTATAATACCTGTCCGGATAGATGCATTATCAGGCTGGTTTATCGTAATTATAAACTTTACCTGTCTTACAGGGGCATTTTACGGACTACAGTATATGAAAGCATACCGGTCGCAAAAGGCTAACCTTTCGCTTCATTGTATATGCTTTATACTTGTCCAGGCAGCTTTAATAAGTATTTGTTCTCTGCAAAACATGCTGGCCTTTTTAATCGCCTGGGAAATAATGGCCTTATCCTCTTTTATACTGATCATTTTTGAACATTATAAAAGAGAAACTTTAAATGCCGGCGTCAATTTTTTGATCCAGTCTCATATCTGCATTATGTTTTTGACGCTTGGATTTATATGGGTAGCCATCCATACAGGTTCTTACGATTTTAAAGCCATAACGCTTTTCTCCGGCTCAAATTCTTTGCTTACCGGGGCGGCATTATTCTTGTGTTTCTCTACCGGGTTTGCAATAAAGGCCGGGTTTGTTCCTTTCCACACCTGGTTGCCTTATGCACATCCTGTAGCGCCATCACATATTTCGGGCATAATGTCGGGCGTGATTATAAAAATCGGTATCTATGGAATGATGAGGATGCTGCTGCTAATCAGAACTGATTACCTGGTGATAGGGTATATCCTGTTATTTGTTTCCGTCGTTTCCGGAATTTATGGCGTTATGCTTGCCATTATTCAGCACAACCTGAAAAGATTGCTGGCTTATCACAGCATCGAAAACATCGGAATTATTGGTATCGGTATTGGCCTCGGGTGTATCGGTATAGGGAACGGGAGCCATATTTTAACGATACTTGGCTTTGCAGGGGCGCTGCTTCATACGTTAAATCATTCCCTTTTTAAATCACTTTTATTTTATGGCGCCGGCAATGTATATCAGTCAACCCAAACAATGGATATTGAAAAACTGGGCGGCCTGGGCAAACAAATGCCGCACACCTCGTTCCTTTTTCTTATGGCGGCGCTTGCTATTTGCGGTTTACCGCCTTTTAACGGGTTCGTTTCAGAATTCCTGATTTACAACGGAATGTTTACAGGGCTGCAAATGACGGGCAATGCTTTGATCCTGTCTATCGTTTTTGGGATTTTTGGATTAGCGCTTATTGGAGGGCTTGCGATGCTGTGCTTTACAAAAGCGTTTGGTTCGATTTTTTCGGGGACAATACGACACAATTTCCAACATACGCCGGGCGAAGCAAATTTCGGAAAATTGATTCCCATGTACGTCGTATTTATGTTAATAATGGCTGTCGGGTTGTTCCCAAAAACATTTATTACGGCGCTTTCAGAACCGCTGCGTTTATTTACTGCGCATTCTGATAAATATATTCAGGCCGCAGGTCTTCCCATAACAACCACAATGTCAATGATCGGGTTGTGTTCAGCTGCTTTTTTAGGGTTAACGGGCCTGATATTTTTACTTAAAAAAAGTTTGACCGGCAGCAAACCGCAAACGGTGAATATTACATGGGCC
>JBIOHE010000502.1:0-2904 GCA_044448725.1 Sphingobacteriales bacterium
CCCTTATATGTTTGAATTTCGGAAGAAAGGCTATCTTGAAAGTGTGAGGAGGTAAGCCCCTTATATGTTTGAATTTCGGAAGAAAGGCTATCTTGAAAGTGTGAGGAGGTAAGCCCCTTAGTACTTGATACTGTCCTGAAGTATCTCCCCACTGTCAAGAAGAGTTTGCGGTATAACCTGGTACATAGATACCGAATAATTATAAGGTTAAACGATGCTTGACTTCTTTTTTTTAACAATTTAAACACAAGCAAGTATGGAATGTTATTTAGGTATTGATGTGAGCAAGGGTTATGCAGACTTTGCCCTGCTCGATCAAAACAAAAAACAATTAGAAAAAGTCTTTCAACTGGATGACAACCGGATAGGGCATGATGCTTTAAAAAAAGTATTGGAAAGCTTTATAGAAACGCACCGGATCAGTATGTTATACTGCGCTGTGGAGAGTACCGGCGGCTTTGAAAACAATTGGTATAGCTGCCTTATCGGGCTAAGCAAAAACATAGATTTGAAAGTGGCCCGGCTAAATCCCAGTGGAGTAAAGGATAATGTCGATGCGGGGTTAAACCGCAATGTAACAGACGCATTGAGCGCACGCTACATTGCTGAATATTTAATCAGCCATCCGGACAAAGTGGAATACAATGAACAAAGCAGCTATTATTCCTCCTTTCGTAGCATAAACAAGCACATCCAGCTTCAACTCAAGCAACAAACGCAACTAATAAACCAGTTAAAAATGAACCTCTACAGCGCCTTTCCCGAAATGGTTTGTTTTTGCAGAAACAGTATGCCTTTCTGGGTATTGGAGGTGCTGGCAAAATATCCAACGGCATCAAACCTGGAAAATGTCAGTATTGAAAAACTTTGCAAAATCAACCATCTTACTGTGGAAAGAGCGGAAAGCATAATAAAAAAAGCATCGGCAAGCGTAGGCTCACGCAAAGATGCTGCGGAAGGGTTTTTAATTAAAAGCCTTGCCAAACAACTGATTGAAAAGCAGGCATTGATCAAGGAACATAAACAGTATTTGGAGGGCCACTGTGAGGGTGAAGAGGTTGATTTGCTTGAAAGTATTAAGGGTGTTGGCGCTTATAGCGCTGCGGCCATGATGGGGGAGATAGAAGATATTAAGCGCTTTGCATCTCCTAAAAAATTAATTGCTTATTTTGGTTTACACCCCAAATTGAAGGACAGCGGGGATAAGAGTGGAGGAGTAGTCAGAATGTGTAAAAAGGGGCGTTCTGCTATACGCGGAATCCTGTACATGTGCGCTCAGACAGCAGTGGTACATGATGCACACTTCAAAAGCATCTATCACAACCAGCGTAGCAAAGGAATGGGGCACAAACAGGCAATCGGAGTGATTATGCATAAAATGCTCAGGGTGATGTGGGGTGTATTAACCCACAAAAAACCATACAATAGCGATATTGACAAACAAAACCGGGACCGGAAAGTAGTATCGGTAGAGAATGACAATAAAAAACAAGAACTAAAATCAAAAAGAAGGTTTAGCCCTTTGACCATAGATGCCCCGGTATCAGACAAACAGAGTAAAAAAAGGAAGGTGCATCTTGAGTCCCAAGCCGAACTTGTCGGACAAGTACGGGATCATCAAAATACACCCCCTGTAAAAATATAAAATATTTTATAGGAAATACTTGGATTCTAACGGTATAACTTCGGGGTTATGGAAACTAATAGGTAAGCCTGAAGGGCTGAAATTATTGTAGAAGTGAATATCAAAACCGTTTAAACCCCGCAGGGGTGACACAGAGGACCCTTAACTTAATGACATTTCCACCTGTGGTCGGTGTTGTCACCGGTTCACTTATAGTGCGATTGTTTCCCGTGTATTTTTTGCTTCAAGTACGGGGGCGATGGCCAGAAGCGGTTCTCGGGAATTTGAAGGCCATATATAGTGGTGCGGTGACAACACCGACCACAGGAAAAAATCCTTATTTTTATTTTATGGAGGCCACCGACAAGCAAATCGAATCCCTACTGACCAAAGTTTTTCAATCGCCTGAAGAAACTATAAAACTATTAGCCCCTAATGGTTGGGAAAATTCTCCTTACGTCCATTATATGCACCCTACCACCGAACAAATTTATACCGAGCAATTGCGTTTGTATGAAGCACATAAAGGAAGCAAATGGTTTAAAACAGAAATGCCAATCTTTGACAATATCGTTAATGAATATGAAGTAACTCAGGTAAGGCCCCTATTCGAATTCCTCGACTTTTTTGGCACCTGTCTTTGGAAAATATTTTCTGACAATCATACTGTGTTTGATGAAGATGGCGTGGAATATGACTTAGGTTCTTTTCGTGGTACCGGCAGTACTCTCTCTGATTTTATTAATGAAAATCATTGGACTGATGAGCAGTTCGATTATCTTGACTTTTATTGCGCTATGGGCCTAAAGGATTGGCTGCCTGTCCAAAATATGTATGAATTGATTTTTACTAGGCTTAAAGATGCAGGTTGTGATTGGCGATACTCTCATCCTCATATCCAGCTTATATCTTTTGGTAGGGAGGATACCGATATAAAACTGGAAGAATACGACCCTACCCAGAATCTGCTTAAAGAAATGGAAAATGAAAAGCGCGAGCAAGAGATAAAAGATTTTCAATCTAAACTGGATGAAATAGCGGAAGAGGAGAAGCAGCAGTCATTTAACGACTTGCCTGGAACAGTATTGGCATATCAGACTATTTATGGCAAACTACCGGATGGATTCTTGTGACTGATCGGGAAATAGATATAGATGCCGCTATCATTGCTATCACAAAATGCAGCCCCTACTGCCGGCGCACGCGCAATGTCATTAGGTTAAGGAACAGGTCGCTCCTACGGGGCCCTGGTTTGTTGGTTTCATTGCTCTACTACAAAC
>JBIOHE010000503.1:0-2904 GCA_044448725.1 Sphingobacteriales bacterium
CAATAATTTACCTCGAACATTATTGGCGTGTATCTCGGCGCCCAATGCACACAAAGTTACCTCAACCTCATCATTGCGGCCAAGCGCTGTTGAACCGACAACGGTGTTATCTACAGGATGGGCAAGAGAAGTAGTATAGTTTACATCGCACAAAAATATGCCTGTAACATATTTACTATCTAAAAGTGCCGAATGCCTCCGGTCGTTACCATTCATCCAGGTAAGGTCGAATTGTGAAAAGGGATCAGGCATTTGGGTTGTATCCCTGAACTTTTTATGCACCTTGCGGTCAAGAAATATATCGACAAAATTTTCACCGAATTGTTTTGCATTCTGTTTTGCCACGTTTATTCGTGAATTACTCGGAGTACCTGCCGCGTTAGCAACTAAAGCGATGGCGGTGCTATCGCCCGATGCAAAAGTCATCAATTTGGCAGTCATCAATACAAACAAGGGTAGTGCTTTAGCTTTCATTTTAATTTGAGTTTTTCTTACAGGGTTTATTTAAATAGTATAAAAGTTGATATTGACTTTCGGATAATAAGGAAGGGACGTATTTGCCGCCCTTTTTTATTTGTAAGCGCCTTGTTATATCCTGAACAATAATGCCAGTATTATCTTCTGTTCATGTTTAACCAAATCAGGTCTCCAGGTGCCATTGGGGTCAACAGGGGTAGTTGTATAACCGGTAGATGAAGTAACCCCACCGGGGCCTGCAAAATATGGAACACTTGAATTCCTGTTTACATACTCTATCCTTATGGTTATGCTTTGATTAGGCATAAAATCGAGGTTAGTAGAGAAATCCCATCCGAAGAATTGGTCACCCGGATTTGCACTGAATGGAAACGCCCCCTCTGTTTGCGTCGGGTTGGTTGGACTAGGCAGCGGACTTGCCTGCCCGGTTGGATATAACACTAAATAGCGGCCGGGATTGGTCATTACACCACCACCCGCTGTCCAGGCAAATTTGTTTTTCCAAAACCAAACGCGGTTATAAAACATAGCGCTTAGAAAATACTGTGCAGGGCCTTTGGCACTGTCCTTATTGCTAAATCCGTTTACACCACCGCCCTTTTCAAAACCAAGGTCAGCGGTAAAAGAAAAACCTGCCTGAGAAACACTGGTTGAATTAGGCTTATTATAATAACGGACCAAAAGGCTATTGTCAGAATGGAAGCGAATTCTTTTTGGAAGCATGGCTGCATCAGTGCCCACGTAATCATTGGTAAGTAATTTTACATTGCCGTCAGATGACTGGTACGTGATATTGCCTCCACCGCCCGGCATAGTATTGAATTTTCCATAGCTCTGCCAACCATTGATAATCCAGGGCTCAATTTTCCAGTTTTTATTCACGAAAAACTGCATCCTTATTCCATTGAAGAACCACGGGGTATTGTCAGAAGTAAACGAAGCCTGATATTCCCAATTTTCGGGCTGATAGTACGAATTAAGGCCAATGTATGACATGAACATACCGGCATCAAGATTTATACCGTTCATCTTGTTGATATGATAACCCAGGTAAGCCTCGCTGATATAGCGGTAAACGGCTGCTAAATCATATTGGCCGCGATAAGGACTGTAATCGTTGCGGGGTACCACAATAGAGCGGTTGCCAAGTTGCATCATGAACCTTGCACTGGCGCATTTATATTGAAAATCGCCACCAAAATGCAAGGCCATTACATTTATTTCATTGCTTCTGGCAAGGGCGGTAGAACCGACAACTGTATTATCAATCGGGTTATTAAACGAATAGTTGTAATTCACATCCAGCATCAAACTCGGGGTGAAATATTTCATCTTCTTCCAGATGTTGGTTGTCCGGCGGTCGTTGCCATTTTGCCAGGTTTGGTCAATACCATCAAAGGGGTCTCCTTTTTGTTTACTTGGCCTTAGAGGAAACTCCTTAACGCTTGTGTCCTCCTGGTCTGCAGCCGCGGCATTAGCTCGAATGCTGTCCATTATTTCGGCTTTTACTTCTGCTTTTATCTGCTGAATAAGTAACGCCCTTTCTGCCGGTGATAATGTTTGGGCCTTTGCGTTATTGAAACTAATCAATGCAAGCCCAGCACAGCTAACAAGCATGATTGTTTGTTTTAATTTTTTCATTTTAGGTAAGTTTTAATATGGATATTTTATAAATATTTATTTACTCTAATGAGGTAACATTGAAAAATACTCAGCAAAAGGTCCTATCGTCAATGCAGGATAAAATGTTAGTGCCGCTATAATAAAAATCAAACTGAATACCATTAACCCGAATGTTGCATTATCTGTTACCAATGTTCCTGCACTATCACCCAGGTATAGTTTGCCTGCCCTGATACCTGCAATGGCAACGGCCCCGATGATTGGTAAAAACCGGCCAAGCAGAATTACAATCCCGCAACTGATATTCCACCAGGGCGTATTATCCCCCAAACCTTCAAATCCGCTGCCATCGGCGGAGGAAGCCGAAGTATATTCATAAATCATTTCGCTAAAGCCATGAAATCCGGGGTTGTTGAGTGTAGGAGTCGTAATATCCGGGAAATAACATGCCAGTGCTGTGCCCACTAGAGATAAAAACGGATGCAACAGTGTAATAAGCATCGCTATTTTGATTTCCCGCATTCCAATCTTTTTACCCAAAAACTGCGGTGTTCTGCCAATCATTAAACTGCCGATAAATACCGCTAAGATTATGATTACAAAAAAACCGAGTATTCCGGTTCCAACTCCTCCATATAGGGAGTTATTCATGATACCGAGCAATTGCATTCCACCTGACAGAGGCATGAAACTATCATGCATACTATTTACAGCACCGTTCATAGAAGCCGTTGCGGTAATGCTCCAAAACGCCGAAGCGGCTGTTCCAAACCGGATTTCTTTACCCTCCATATTCCCCATGGA
>JBIOHE010000504.1:0-2895 GCA_044448725.1 Sphingobacteriales bacterium
ACACAAACCTTTCATGTACACCATATAGAACCGGGGGTACCGGGATGACGGGGTCCATAATAAGCAGAATCCTCATTTGTAAACGCCCTCAATTATTTGCAACATCCTTTGGGCGCTTTTTTCCAGTGTCAGGTTTTCTAAAATATAATCCCGTGGACTGAAAGATTTATTTTTAACGCCCTCCCAAAAAGCGGCAAAGGTCTTTTCAAAACTTTCAAAATCTTTGAACCGCATGCCACACCTGTCATCAAAATATGGAACTGAACTGGCGGGAACAGGGTTTAGTTCATCCCATTCAAAGCGGTTAGGATCAAGCCAGAAACCCTGATCCCAGGCAAATACCGGTACGTTCATGGCTAATGCTTCGCAAATTGCAAATCCCTGGCTTTCGTGTTCGCACAAAAATATCATGCCCTTGCATTGCTGCAATAAACTGTGAAATTCTTTCTCCTGGTATTGCCCATAAATGATCTCACGACAGGATAAGCCCAGCTCTTCTATTTTTTTTAGTACCGGCAATCTTAAATCATCGTCTGTTTGCGGTTTGCTCCACATGATCTTATTGTACACCAGCAGATCAAAACGCTTGGTTGATTGTACAGAAGGCGACCATTTTTCCGTATCAATGCCAGCCGGCCATAACTCGCACCTTTCAGCGCCATACCAGGGGGAATAAATATTTCTTGTCCAGTCGGAATGCTGCAGGTATTTAACTACCGGGTATTCTTTGCAAAGTTCCGGCCATTCAGAGGGATGGGTCATTAAACCAATGCCTGCAATTACCGGGTTATGTTGTTTATAACCCTCCAGGGCATACCTGCCATTACCTAAAACAATAACGGGTTCTTCAGGCTTTATTTTTTTGAACGGCAAATTGATGTCATAGTCAACCTTCAATTGATCAAAGCCCTTGCAAAGGTTGAGGAACACTTTTTTAACGCCGCTCGTTTTTTTTCTGCGAATCAGCTTTTTGATAACTGAAATCAAAAACCTGTCACCTTTAACATAGCGATCTTTTTGCGGTTCGGAACGAAAGTAAAGATGTATTTTTTTCAAAGATATTATGTTAGCAGGATGAATTGTTGAGGTTTATCAAACGGCTTAGTGAAGTATCCTTTGCAATATTTTATTTAATGAATTACCGATCTGATGCTCGTTCAGTGCCCTCTTCCTTCCATTAATTTTCAGCGTTTTCCGCTTGTGCGGATTTGCCTGAAGCTCCTTTATCTTTAGCGCCAAATCTTCTGCATTTTTATAAACCGCTATTTCATTTTCAATATCGTATAGTTCTTCGATACCTTCCGTCCACTCAGTTAAGTAACATGCGCCCAGCATTGGGGCTTCTATGTCCCGTAGCCGGGAATAAGTGCCGGGACGGGAAAGCGGAAACCGGAACGATGGGAAGCGATTAACGCCTAAGGTGATCATACTTTCGGATGTCAGGCTATTATACTCTTCAAAAGAAATTGAGCTTTGTGTTTTTGTACCTAATAAACTACTTAAATCTTGCCTGATGTTGCGGTATTTTAACTTGCGAACAAACGCTGCGACTCCCTCATTGCTGATGAAATTAAGATTGAATAATATCTTTTTACTGAAAGTATAACCGGGCATTACAGGTTGATCTCCGGGTGCATTCTCCGCTACCCACGCATTGCCATAAATAGCCAAATTTAGGCCGGGTTCCAGTTCAAGTAATTTTTCAAACAACAGCTTTCGTTGAATATCCTTTGAGCCAATAAAAGTGATCTGGTCGTGCTTTTCTTCTTTTAAAACCCGGTATTTCGGCTCAACCCACATTGGCATGGGTAAATTTATATGCGCATAGCCTGCCTTTTTATACATTTTGACAGCCTTGTATTCAGGTACCCAGTTAAGATCAAAAGCTCTAAATTCAGCAGGGATATTTTTGAATTCACGAACATTGTCACAGAAGAAATTCACACATGGAATCCCCATTCCTTGAATTACTTTAATGGCAGTTTCGTCAATCTGCTGTGGATACAGATAGCTTAAAAAAAGATCAACAGGGTTCTTTTTAAGCCAGGCAACAGTTTTTTCCCAGATATCCTGCTTCCATTTTAACAAATCATTTTGGCTTTGAGGTACCAGCCCCAGGGCCCAGTCGGCGCCCGGGCACTCCGTCCATTCGTAACCAGCCTCATTTATCCCGTTTTTTATATAATGTTCCCAAAAATCGTATGCCGGGATAGGGTATTTATGCCCCGATTGAAGAAAGGATAGAAAGATTTTCAAATTATTTTTTTGAATAAAATATCAACCTGCCCTAATTCCTGCCCCAGCGGGGTTGAGTGACCAAACGCATAAATGCTAAAATTGTAAGTTGAAAGGTAGTTGGCGATATCAAGAAATAGTGGCTGTCCGTAATAATATTCTTTAAACGACACCTCCACTACCAGGTAACTAACATCATTCAGATATTTCCCGGTTCCTTTCAGCACTTCGAGTTCAAAACCCTGAACATCCAGTTTCATTATATCCGGCACCGGTAACACCTTATTGTCAACTAAATCTTCGAGCCTTTTGATCTGAACGCGTTCTTCTTTTATTTTTTTTATACCGAATTGCTCAAATTCAAGGGACGTTGCATTGAGGAGGCTTGAAGAATCGGAAAAACTTGAAACATTAATGCTGGAGGTTATATTCTCATTTCCCAAACAAAAAGTATGTACATGTACATTGTCTAATACTTTGGCATTTGCCTCAAATTTTTCAATGTGCTCTCTTAATGGTTCAAAAGCATCAACAGTTGCTTCAGGAAAAAATGATTTTGCAAGCAAGGTCCATGTACCAATATTTGCACCGACATCAAAGATATTTACCGGATTAAAACCGTCAGATTTAATGAGTTCAAGCAATTCCAGGCTGTCAATA
>JBIOHE010000505.1:0-2879 GCA_044448725.1 Sphingobacteriales bacterium
AGGTTGTACGGCTCCCTTGAGCACTTAAAGGATTTTCTCCCCGACGAAAACGGCAAGCTGCGGAAAAAGGTTATTTTAAAGGTAAGTGATTTTCGTTCGGCGCTGATACAGGCTAAATTTCTGGCAAAGAAAGGGATCTGGGTTTCGGAATTCAGGGTTGAATCGGGACTTAACTGCGGCGGGCATGCCTTTGCTACACAGGGTTACCTGCTTGGCCCCATCCTCGAAGAGTTTAAACAAAAAAAGTCCGAAATGATCAGCGAGTTATTGGGGCTTTACCAGGCAGCCTTAACAAATAAAGGAATAAACTGCACTGCTGCGCCGGTACAAAAGCTAAGCGTGCAGGGGGGCATAGGGACAAGCGCTGAAAACGATTTTCTGCTTGAATACTATGAGCTTGACGCTACCGGCTGGGGGAGCCCGTTTTTACTGGTGCCCGAAGTTACCAATGTTGACGAAGAAACCTTTAAGCTGTTAAGGAACGCAAAAGAGGATGATTTTTACCTGAGCGGCTCCTCACCCCTGGGTATATTATTCAATAATTTTAGAAATACGACTATTGAAAAGCAGCGCTTGCACCGCCTGGAAAGAGGCCGGCCCGGAAGCCCCTGTACAAAAAAATACCTGGTTACCAATACCGAATTTACCGAAAGGCCTATCTGTACCGCATCGCGGGAGTACCAGAATTTAAAAATAAAACAACTGCAATCCCTTGAATTACCCGAGGATGAATATAACAGGCAATTTGAAACGGTAACTGAAAAAATATGTCTTTGCGAGGGCCTGTGTTCATCAGTTTATATAAAGGACCATATCAGCAAGCCTAAGGAAAATAAGGCGGTGGCCATTTGCCCCGGCCCCAACCTGGCCTATTTTTCGGGGAGCTATTCACTCGAAGAAATGGTAAAGCATATTTACGGTAAGCTCGACCTGCTTGATAAAATTAAACGCCCGCATGTATTTATTAAAGAGCTGAACCTTTATATTGATTACCTGCAGGAAGATATCAAGATCCAGTTGAAGGACTTTAACGATAAAAAGAAGAAAAGCCTCGACAATTTTAAAGCTCAGCTTCAGGAAGGTATAAACTACTACAAACAGCTTTTTAACGACCTGCCCGACCAGACCTCAAATATGCTGCAGGGTTGGTTTGAGGAACTCAGCGCGTCAGAAGATAAACTGAGGGAAATACTTGTTGACAGTAATAAGGAGACACTCGCAGGGGTTGTTGGGTAAAACTTGTTGCTGTTTGTTTTATAAAACCGCAAAAGGCGGGCGATAAAAAAAAGAAATGTCGTTATAGTGTTCGAACCATGAGCGCAAACGCCTTGCGCATTTTTGTCTGAACCCGAATTTATCGAATTAATGAATTTTTTGAATTCCGGTAATTCCTGAATTCTAAAAATTCGGGTTCAGACAAATTGGGTGGGAGGACGACGAAGTGAGTTTGAAATCATAGTTGATGGTTCATAGTCCATACAAGTTTTCACTTTTTGTCATCCTGAACGCAGTGAAGGATCTTCTGCGCCATGCAATTTCCGCTATGCCGCTATTTGTCTGAATCAGAATTTTCAGAATTAAAGAATTAGCAGAATATAATCCGCCCGCATCTTGAAAATTCTAAGATTCTGTAAACGACACAACCCCAATGCTGCCGCATGCGTCCTCGCTTGTGGCAGCTAAAGAGAAAAAAATGCTTATGGTGGCAGGGAATTGCATAACGCTCACATTATCTATTTATTATGATTATTATTGTGCAAATTCCCAATCACTAAACACGTTAAACTATTCACTTATGTCTTTAAAATGTTCTTTATTGATCCTGATGACTTTAGTGGCAATTAAAACTAAAGCTCAAATCTTAATTAATGCGGATGCGAATCAAATCAAGAAAGAAATCATGTTACGAGGAGGAACATTAAAGAGAAGTTTCGTTGAGAAAGACATTGAAATGCATGGCTATTACCACAAAATGATTTTTCAATTTGGTTCGCCTCCCGAAGGAAATAGTGGTATAATTAACATGACATTTTGTTTAACGCTTAAAAATAAATGCTTTAAGTATTATCAATCTAATTGGGGTCGGGATTTGGTAGATGAAACCATAGAAAAATTCAACAAGTCTTCTTACGGGCTAAATCGAATTAAAAGCAGTTTAAAATGGGTAAATCTTGATCGAAATTTTGAGGCAAGTATCGACTCGCAAAGAGTAGGTAAGAATAAAATATTTTCAGTTTACATTTTGGAAATAAAAAAAAGTGACTACAAAATTCGTAGTAGCACAATTAACTAATTTCGCTGGCCAAAGCAAAAAGCTTATCCTTTTATTTAAAAACGAGTTTTTTGACTGCAAACTGCTACTGCCCACTGCAAACTGTCGCAAGAATCACTTAATTGATGGAGTAAAATCTATACAATTTCAATAATGTCCTTTTAAAGAAAAAACATTCAGGACGATGATTTCATTTTTTTCATTAACCTCATAAACCAAACGATGCTCCTCGGTTATTCTCCTCGACCAGGCTCCTGATAATTCATGTTTTAAAGGCTCCGGCTTTCCTGTTCCTTCGTATGGGTTATCTTGAATAGCATCCAAAAGCTTTTGTATTTTGCTTTGAATTGCCTTGTTACCGGACTTTTTCCAATATTTTAACTCCTCAACAGCTCTCGGAGTATAAATTATTTCCATAAGTCTTCGGTAGCTATACTGATGCCTTTTCCGTTTTTAATATCTTCGCGGCCCTGCAATATTTTTTTAACAAATTCAGGATCGTACGGGCTTTTTTCAGATTTGAAATCAATCTTCATGGCTTTAATAAAAGCCTTTAAAGCAGTTAATTGTTCTTTCGTTTTTGGTTGTACAATTAGCGTTTCCATAT
>JBIOHE010000506.1:0-2856 GCA_044448725.1 Sphingobacteriales bacterium
CAATACAAGCGCCCGCAAATCGTTACAACTGCGTAATCATTGGTATTGCGCCGGTGTATTTCCCGATCAGAATTCAGCGTTCTTGGGAAATCTTGGGAAAGGGATAACATCCCTGATGTTGCCCATTCCGGTAACGAAAAGCACTAAACGTTCAAAACCAAGGCCGAAACCTGCATGAGGGCAGGCGCCGAACCTGCGTGTATCCAAATACCACCACAATTCGTCTTTGGGAATGCCCATTTCGTCCATACGCTGTTCCAGTTTATCCAGGCGTTCTTCACGCTGCGAACCGCCTACAATTTCGCCGATACCCGGGAATAGTATGTCCATGGCGCGAACCGTTTCATGTCCGTTGGCATCAGGTTCGTTCTGGCGCATATAAAAAGCTTTGATTTGTTTGGGGTAATCGGTTAATATTACCGGTTTTTTAAAGTGCTTTTCAACCAGGTAACGCTCATGCTCCGACTGCAGGTCGGTGCCCCAGCCTTCAATAGGGTATTGGAATTTCTTTTTCTTATTAGGGGTCGATTCTTTCAGAATATCAATAGCTTCGGTATAAGTTATTCGCTCAAAGCTGTTCGCAAGGCAAAACTGCAGTTTTTCGAGCAGGCTCATTTCTGACCGCTCGTTTTGCGGCTTTTGTTTTTCTTCCTCTGTCAAACGCTGGGTTAAAAACTCAATATCTTCCGCGTTTTTATCCAGTGCATATTTAATAACATATTTCAGCAGGGCCTCTGCCAGGTCCATGTTATCGTTAAGGTCGTAAAAAGCCATTTCGGGCTCAATCATCCAGAACTCTGCCAGGTGACGGGTAGTATTGGAATTTTCAGCCCGGAAAGTCGGCCCGAAAGTATAAATATCGCTCAATGCCATCGCGCCAAGCTCACCTTCCAGCTGACCGGAAACAGTAAGGTTGGTTGGTCTGCCGAAAAAGTCTTCTTTAAAGTCGATCTCCCCGTTATCTCCTTTTGGCGGATTAGCGAGGTCGAAATTGGTTACATGGAAAGTTTCACCGGCGCCTTCAGCGTCAGATGCAGTGATAATTGGCGTATGTAAATAAACAAAGCCTTTTTCCTGGAAAAACTGGTGAACAGCAAATGCCAGGCTGTTACGCACACGAAAAATTGCACCGAACAAATTGGTACGGAACCGCAGATGGGCTTTCTCGCGCAAAAACTCCAAAGTTTGCCTTTTAGGCTGTAAAGGATATTGTTCGGGATCGCAATCACCCAGTATTTCAATTTCCTTTGCTATGATTTCCACTTTTTGGCCTTGTCCCAAAGAGGGTATTAACTCCCCGGCAACACTGATAGCAGCGCCAAAGGTTATCCGTTTAAGCAGGCCGGGGTCAGTATTCTCAAAATCTACAACAATTTGTATGTTGCCGTTTGTGGAGCCGTCATTCAAAGCAATAAAACGATTTTGACGAAATGCACGCACCCATCCTTTAACTGTTACCTCAATACCTGTTTGTTCGCTTTCCAGTAATGCTTTTATCTTTATCCGCTGGCCCATATAAAATATTTTGAGGGGCAAAAATACGATTATTTGCCTGATTGTATGAACCGGAATTTATAGAAAGGTTTATTATTATAAAAAATAACGTTGCAAATTCACAACAGTACAACGTTACAAATCTTCTATCTTTGCGTTTTATGGCAACACCTTTTTTGCAGGCAATTTCAGTAAGTAAAACTTATCCCGGGGCCATAGTTTCCGGCATTAAAAAAACAGATATAACCATAAACAAAGGGGGTATCACTGCGATAATTGGTGAAAGCGGCAGCGGGAAAAGTACTTTATTAAAATTACTTTTCGGTTTGCTTTCGCCGGATACCGGTGAGGTAAAATTCAAAGGGGAACGAATTTGGGGACCGGCAGAAAAGCTGATACCCGGCCATGACGCCATGAAAATGGTTACCCAACAAACCGACGACCTTAATTTATATGCCAAAGTGTGGGATAATATTGCCTCCATGCTGCCCCATACTGATCTGAAAGCCAAGCAGGAGAAAACTGAAAAAATGCTTCGCCAGCTTAAGATGACCACACTGGCAGATAAGCGCGTGGTTGATTTAAGCGGGGGGGAAAAGCAAAGGGTAGCTATTGCAAGGGCTTTAATTGTAAACCCTGAAATACTTTTATTGGATGAGCCCTTTAACCAGGTGGACACCTCTTTTCGTGAAGGGCTGCAGCATGATATCAGGCAGATTGTAAAGGCAACCGGCTTAACCGTGATCATCGTATCGCATGACCCTGCGGAAGTACTTTCGATGGCTGATGAATTGTTTGTGCTGAAAAACGGTGAAATTTTAGAAACAGGCGATCCGAAAACGATGTACCATAAGCCTAAGAATTTATACACTGCAAAACTGCTCACCAATTGCACCGTTTTAACCTGCGCAGAAGCCAAAGTTTGCGGATTAAAAACCAAATCAGACCACATTGTAATTTACCCCGAATGGATTGAGACAGTGAAAACCTGGACCAATAACGACTGGGAAATAAAACAGGTGCTTTTTAAAGGCTGTTATGAAGACCTGGTTGTTGAACGCAAGGGAATATCCATCCGCGTGCTGAACGACCAGTTTGGCAAATACGTTGAGGGCAACAAAGTAAACCTGAAACTGAACAGGTGGCTGGAGTATTGACGGGTGAATGTGCAAATCCCTGCCCCATGCAATGACCCAAGCCCCCTCTAAATCTCCTCCGCCAATAGGCGGAGAGACTTGACCCAATGACCAATGACTAATGACTAATCAATGTCGTTTACTTAAGGGTTCGTTGGCATTTTGCCTCACCTAAATCCTCTCCAAAGGAGAGGACTTTAACTTCGCTCTTCATTAAACCCTCTCC
>JBIOHE010000507.1:0-2855 GCA_044448725.1 Sphingobacteriales bacterium
GTGAATGGTGAGTAGTTAAACAATCCACTCACCATTCACTACTCACCACTGACTATAAAAGTTCAAAATTATCCTCCAACCTGATATCATCCGATGCGCTGCCGATCATCAGGCTAAACTCGCCGGGTTGGGTGATGCGTTGCAACTCATTATTATAAAAGGCCAGTTTTTCTTTATTTATGGTAAAGCTGATCATTTTTGTTTCGCCGGGCTGCAGCATTACTTTCTGAAAGCCTTTGAGCTCCTTTACGGGCCTTACAGGCTGCGACACCAGCTGACGCAAATAAAGCTGTGCCACTTCTTCGCCGGCATATTTCCCGGTATTTTGCAGGTCAAATGAAACGATTATTTCGCCATCTTTCGACATTGATTTTTTACTGAATTTCAGGTTACTGTAGCCGAATGTTGTATAACTTAAACCATGGCCGAAAGCATACTTTGGACTGTTTTGCAGATCGATATAGGCGGAAGTATAATTAACATCGGTATCGGCATGTGCCGGCCTGCCGGTATTATAATGATTGTAATAAATGGGGATCTGCCCTTCGGTACGCGGGAAGGTGATCGGCAATTTTGCGGCAGGATTGTAGTTGCCGTACAACACATCGGCAATGGCATTACCTGCCTGGTTACCCAGCCACCAGGTGTATAAAATAGCAGGTACATGGTCGGCGGTCCAGTTAAACACCATTGGCCTGCCTGACATCAGCAATACCACCAGAGGCTTGCCTGTAGCGCTTATAGTTTTTATCAGATCTTCCTGAACGCCAGGCAAATGAATATTTGAACGGCTTTTTGCTTCGCCCGTCATATCAGGTCTTTCGCCCATCGCCATTATCACCACATCGGCCTGCATGGCAGTTTTATAAGCTTCATCAAAACCGGCTTTGCTGGTATCAGTAATATCGCAGCCTTTGGCATAAAGCAGTTTGCTTTTTACGGCAGCCTGCTGCATGCCTTCGTAAAGGGAAACAATCTGGCTCTCATCGCCTACATTTAAAGACCAAAAGCCTTTCATTTCCCTTTTAGCTTTAACCAGGGGACCAATCAGGGCGATTGAATTCAAATCTTTTGACAGCGGCAATAAATTATGTTCATTTTTTAACAGCACAATACTTTTACGGGCAACATCCCTTGCAGCCGCAACAGACTCAGGCGTATTCATCACGCGTTTTTCGCGTTCGGCATCGCTGAAACGGTAAGGGTCGCTGAACAGGCCCAGTTCATATTTCTTTGTAAGGATCCGCCTTACTGCATCGTCTATCCGTTGGATAGGTACCTTTTTATCGGCAACCAGTTTCGCCAGGTTATTGATATAGCTGCGGCTCTCCATATCCATATCATTACCGGCATTAATGGCTACTTCAGCCGCCTGGTAACCATCTTTTACATAGCCGTGGTTTATCATTTCGCCTATGGAACCCCAGTCGCTTACAATAAAACCTTTAAAGCCCCATTTGCCTTTTAAAATATCAGTTTGCAGATAGTGGTTGCCGCTGGCGGGGATACCGTTCAAATCATTAAATGAATTCATAAAAGTACCAACCCCGGCATCAACTGCGGCTTTAAACGGCGGCAGGTATATTTCCCAAAGGGTGCGTAAACTCATATCCACGCTGTTATAATCACGCCCGCCGATGGCAGCGCCATAAGCAGTAAAATGCTTGGCGCAGGCCATCACCGCATCTAAATTACCCAAACCTTTGCCCTGGAAGCCATGCACGCGGGCAGTAGCTATCAGCGATCCCAGGTAAGGGTCCTCACCGGCACCTTCCATCACCCGGCCCCAGCGTGGATCGCGGGCAATATCAACCATTGGCGCAAATGTCCAGTGTATGCCGCCTGCGGCGGCCTCGGTAGCTGCTATGCGGGCCGATTTTTCAATAGCCGGCAAATCCCAGCTCGCTGCTTCGGCCAGCGGAATAGGGAAGGTAATACTATAACCATGGATCACATCCTGCCCGAACAGCAAAGGGATTTTCAGGCGGGATTGCATAGCCGCTTCCTGGAACACCCTGGTATGCTTTACCCCAACTATGTTGAGTATGGAACCCACTTCGCCGCGTTTAATGGCATCCAGCTTATTGCCCACATCCGTTGTAACCGGGCCTGTGGCTTCCCAATCGCCATTATATTGATTAAGCTGACCTATCTTTTCGGCAAGGGTCATCTTTTTCAGTAAAGCTTCTACTTTTTGGGAAATAGTTTTTGGCTGTGCAAATACAATGTTTATACTGCACAAAAGGCAAAGAACAATAACTGGTTTGATGCGGTTCATCGGGCTATTATAGTTTATTAAATGAGATGGCGCTAATAATTGGTTTTATCGCTGTTCCGGAAAACGATTCAAGATTAATGAAATAAAAGGTAATAAGGAAATAATGCGAAAAATGGACAGTTTTGATGATATGTTCAGTTTTTGGCCAAAAACTGGACATATCGTTTTACGGCGAGTTCAATTGAAAGCCTGTTGTCAGCAATCTGATAAGTTTTATCTATAACGTACATATTATAGAAAAAGCCCCTGTGCAAGCTGCCAGGGGCTCTATTCGCACATCCCTTTTAATTAATGCGTATGATTTGATAATTTGTCGTGATGAATCTCCTCCAGGTAACCATGCTCATTAACGGCATAATTTGCTTCGGAAGTATCATTGTGGTTTTTAGGTAATTTAATGGCATTTGCCTTCTTTTTTAAGGGGAAAAAAAAGGGCAGAATAATAACGGCCATCAGGGCGCTGATTTCTAATACAACAATAAGCATAACTTTATTCTATAAAAAAATTTACGAAAACACTTAACAGATGGATTGCTGTCCCCCCGGTTTTCAGCACCGGGTTTAGTGCTTCTTATAA
>JBIOHE010000508.1:0-2842 GCA_044448725.1 Sphingobacteriales bacterium
CAGGCAACCATAAGGCCGGCTGCGAGGACACAGTTGCGGGTTGAGGCACAAGGCTGCGGGTTTATTTACGGTGCTTAAATTACGAATATAAATCCGGTTTAATCAGCCAATCTTAACTTGTTCACCCAAAATCGTTTCATTGACGTAACTTTAGCGCCGCAGCAATATCTAATATCAAACCCATTGCTGTAATCATATCTCACCTATGTTAAGCATCCGCAACATTGTAAAACAATACGCCGGGCACACAGCCTTGAGCGATGTAAGTCTGCAAGTTGACCGCGGCCAAATATTTGGTCTTTTAGGGCCAAACGGCGCCGGTAAAACCTCGCTTATCCGTATTGTAAACCAAATTACCGCTCCCGATTCGGGCGAAATTTATTTTAATGGTGAAAAGCTCAACCAGTCACATATTGACAAGATCGGCTATTTGCCTGAAGAACGCGGGCTTTATAAAAAAATGGAGATCGGCGAGCAGATGATCTACCTGGCCAGGTTAAAGGGCCTGAGCCGTTCGGAATCGATAAAGCGGTTAAAGATATGGTTTGAAAAACTGGGTATGGATACCTGGTGGAAAATGAAGGTAGAGGAACTTTCAAAAGGTATGCAGCAAAAGGCGCAATTTGTAGCCACTGTTTTGCACGAACCCGACCTGATCATATTGGATGAACCATTCACCGGGTTCGATCCGGTAAATGCGGAAGTTATAAAAGACGAGATCCTTGAATTGAACCGCAAAGGCGCAACCATCCTGTTCTCTACACACCGCATGGAATCGGTAGAGGAATTATGTGATGCCATCGCGTTACTTGATAAATCAAAGAAGATCCTGGACGGCAAAATCAGTGATATTAAAGATACTTACCGCAATAACATTTACCTGGTAGAATATACCGGCGACAGGGTTAGCGCCAATAATGCGGAGCCTTTTGAGTTGCTTGATGAAACGGCAGGACATAACAACAGCTATAGCATAAGGATAAAACTAAAGGCGGGGACTACGTCAAACGATGTTTTGCAATACCTGATCCCCAAAGTACGCATCAATATGCTGCAGGAGGTAATACCGGGTATGAACGAAATTTTTATTGAACAAGTAAACAAAATTGCCTGAGCCATGAACAAAATTTTATTGATTATACAAAGGGAATATATTACCAGGGTCAGAAAAAAGTCTTTTGTGATAATGACTTTGCTGGTACCAGCCTTATTTGCTTTAATGTATGCAATTATTGCTTATGTTGCTAATGATCAAAACGGAACTAAAACCACGCACGTTGTCAATGTGATTGATAGCGCCGGCACTTTTAATGGTAAGTTTCAGAACGGGAAGTATATAAAATTCAACTATTCAACTAAATCACTAAAGGCAATTAAAGCCGAAGTAAAGGAGCAGGAGAATGACCTGGTTTTATATATTCCCACCCGTAAATCGGATACTGTTGAAGTTTTTTCGAAGAAGAAAACAACATTGTCTTTAGCTGATGATATCCAGCGCCAGCTAAATGATATCGTATCCGGGGCCAGTTTGGTGAAAGCCGGCATTGATACAGCCCGCCTGCACAAAATTAAAAGTAATATTATTGTCAATGCCAACGAAATCACTGATACCGGCGATAAAAGTACCAATATGGCTGCTACCTATACATTGTGTTTTGCCGGCGCTATACTTATTTATATGTCGTTGTTTATATACGGCGCCCAGGTAATGCGCGGGGTAATTGAAGAAAAAACCAGCCGCATAGTTGAGGTGATTGTTTCTTCGGTAAGGCCTTTCCAGTTGATGATGGGTAAGATCATTGGCGTCGGCCTTGTCGGACTGACGCAGTTTATTTTATGGATCGCCTTGTCTGCTTCAATTACCTATTTGGTGGGGCATAATACATCCCCTATGAGCGGCGCTGTTCATAACTTTGTACATAGCCTGGGCGCAAATGCAGGCTATGAGTTAGGTTGTTTCCTTTTTTACTGGATCAGCGGGTTTTTGTTCTACAGCGCACTTTTTGCAGCTGTCGGTTCGGCTGTTGACAGTGAAACAGAAACGCAGCAGTTTATGTTCCCTATCACATTACCCTTGTTGTTTACTTATATACTTTCGGTTTCGTATTTGTTTATGGTGCCCGATAGTCCGTTGGCGTTCTGGCTGTCTATTATACCTTTCACCGCCCCCGTAGCGATGATGGTAAGGGTGCCTTTTAACGTGCCGGTATGGCAAATGGCATTATCAATGAGCTTAATGATCGTTGGTTTTATATTCACCACCTATATTGCTTCAAGAATTTACCGGGTGGGCATTTTGATGTACGGTAAAAAGGCGAGCTATAAAGAACTGGCCAAATGGTTTTTTTATAAAGAGTAGGTTGATTTCGGAATTCGGATGTTCGATTTCGGATTTGCTAAAAGCCTTCCCGGTGTTATTAGTTAGGGAGAATATTTTTCATAATTGCTTTTTTACCCTCTTTGCCGATTTGTGGCTGTGGCACAACCCCGGCAGTTTTTTTATGATTTCATTAAAAAAATCGGGCGTAGTCAAAATCATTCGAGGTAGTCTTCAATTTTCGTTTTTATACGGGCAACAAAGCCATATGAATGATAAATGCTTGCTTTATGACGGCTATAGCGTTACAGATACCCTCATTGGTTCCTTTTATCAATTCATTTATGTTATCATGGATGCGCCTTGGCTTAAAGTTTAACAGTTTTTTGATATTATAAGCAATTGCAGCCATAGTCAGACATTTATTTGCCTGATCGATTCCCCTTGAATTGACTTTTTTTATTGCACGATAATCAACAAGCGTGCCGATCACGGGTTCAACCGTACTCTGGCGCTTCTTCATCA
>JBIOHE010000509.1:0-2840 GCA_044448725.1 Sphingobacteriales bacterium
AGCCAATACTTCGGCATTTGTTAAATCAGATCAGACACGGTTAAACGAAATTCCATTAAATGGAAAATTCACCAGGTTAATTACCAATCATCCTGCGGGTTCGTATAAAATTACCCATGCAGATAAAAAACATGATAATTTTACCATCACAAGCCCTACTGCATTCTGGAGCGAAAGTAAATACCTGATCATACAAATCAAGTAATCAGTTTACTCTTAAAATAAACCCGTTTCCGTGAATGTTTACAATTTCGACTTTAGGATCGTCTTTTAAATATTTACGGAGACGGGCAATAAAAACATCCATGCTCCTGGTTGTGAAATAATTGTCCTCATGCCAGATTTTAATCAATGCCTCAGACCGGGGTGCAATATCATTGAAATGGCTGCACAATAACTTCAGCAATTCCGATTCGCGGGGCGAAAGCAGTTGATTTGTTTCATTCCGGGATAGTTTCCGCAGCTTATAATTAAAAATATATTCTCCGATACTGAAGTTTTCGTCTATAGGTGTTTCTTCTTTTTCTTCACGGTTACGCTTTAGTATCGCTTTGATCTTCAACAACATTACTTCTGAATCGAACGGTTTGGTAATATAGTCGTCGGCCCCGGTTTTAAAGCCTTCAATAACATCCGGTTTCATGGTTTTAGCAGTTATATAGATCAAAGGTATATTCATATCCCTGCTCCTGATATATCTACCAAGGGTGAATCCATCAATTTTCGGGAGCATAACGTCGAGCAGTATAAGATCGTATTTTTCTTTATCGAAGCCTCCTTTGCCCGCAAGTCCGTCCGCATAAAGATAAACTTTATAGTCATTCAATTCCAGGTAATCTTTAAGAACGGAGCCGAAATTCGGTTCGTCTTCTACGAGTAATATTTTGGGTTTGTATTGTTCTGACATGGGGAGGGGGGAATTGAAATTTGTAAAATGAAATTTGAAATTTGAAATTTGGACCTTGACCGTTAATTATTTGCTGTTAATTGGTTACTGCTGACTGTTGACTGCTATTTAGTTACTGTTGACTGCTGACTGTTTACTGCTGACTGTAATATGGTATCCTGATTTTAAAGGTGCTGCCTTTTTTTATTTCGCTTTTTACTTCAATAGTTCCTTTATGTGCCATAACAACTGCTTTTACGTAATTTAATCCCAGGCCGAAACCTTTGGTATCATGAAGATTGCCTGTGCTCAATCTGAAAAATTTATCAAAAATTCTTTTCTGGGTCTCCCGGGCCATTCCTATCCCATTATCTTCAACATCTATAATGAGAGAACCGCTTTTATTATACGTTGAAACCTTAATATCCGGAGCATCGGGAGAATATTTATTGGCGTTGTCAAGGAGGTTATTTATCACATTTCCAAAATGTACCTCATCGCCATAGATCATATGATTTTCTGCCGTCCCGTTCCAGGTTAAGGAGCCATGCCGTTCGGTGATCTGAATCCTGAACCGGTCAATAAGTTTGCCGATAACATCATGCGCATCAAATACTCCGGGGTTCATTTTAAAATCTTCTTTATCCATAAGCGCGGCATTGAGCACTTTCTGCACCTGGAGATTCATCCGGTTGTTTTCCTCTTTGATAACTGAGGTATAATGTTTTAGTTTGTCTTTATTTTCCAGCACGCGCGGATCATTGATGGCATCTGTTGCAAGAGAAATCGTTGCTATTGGCGTTTTAAATTCATGGGTCATATTATTGATGAAGTCATTTTTCATCTCCGAAAGCTTTTTTTGTTTTAAAAGGGTATAGATGGTAAACCCGCAGCTAATAATTATGATGAGCATAAAAGCCAGTAACCCCGGAAGTATCATGCCGATGGACCGGATAATAAAACTGACCTTCCCCGGGAAATAAACGCTAAGGAAATAGTTTTGCGGCGGCATGTCATCAGGAAATAGCTTAACCATAAACGGAGTTGACCTTAGCATAGAAGTATCAATTCCTGCATTTGCAAATTCCAGAGCGCCAGTCTGTTTGTTTAGCACAGCCGCCTGGTAAGATAAATCAATACCTCTTTGCTTTAACTCATGATTAAGGAACGAATCAATCAAATGCTGTGAAAGGCGTTTATGAATGTCCCGGTTCTTATTAATCGCGTTCATGATCAGCTTTTTCAGCATCCTGTTGTAAATATTCGCCTTGGCCATCATTATTTTTCCGCTGTCGGACGGGAATGAATCCTTCTTGCTAAATTTATGATTTGATCCTTGCCAATGCATATGTGAGCCTGAATCCATATTCGCCTTACCCGGATTATTTGACTCATCTTTCCTGAAAGGATTGTCGGTCATGTTTTTGCGCCTCTTATGGTTGTGAAGCCCAAATTTTGAATGGAAATGATTACCTTCTTTCAGCCTTTTATTGAAAAACGAGTCAAGGGATTTCCTGTTAACACTGTCCATCTCCGGAAGGATCTTTGGTAGTATGGTCATTGCTTCGTGCACCTGGAT
Source organism: Sphingobacteriales bacterium (assembly GCA_044448725.1). Taxonomy (GTDB): domain Bacteria; phylum Bacteroidota; class Bacteroidia; order Sphingobacteriales; family Sphingobacteriaceae; genus Mucilaginibacter. The sequence continues at coordinate 2,466 of JBIOHE010000509.1, forward strand.
CTTGTCAGAGACATCATTAATAGCCTCAAATACCTGGCTGTCAAATTGTTTGGATCTTAAATTAATAGCGCCGCTGATCCACAACAGTTGCAGGACAATGATACCGCTTAAAGAAACCGCCATAGCAATGACAGCAATAGATATTTTTCGCTTCATTTTCACAAATTTAGAAACAAGTATCGAGCCAATTCAAATATTAACGTTTCGTTAACCCTTGTTAACTTCCCTTTAACCATAAATATTTTTTCTATTCTATAATTTTGTGTCTGGTAAAGGTAAAAAGTTGAATTGCTGCAAATGAAAAAACTGGTATTGATAACGGGTCTCATCGTTTATTTGTATCTGATATTGGTCTGTTTTGCAGCAAATGCACAA
>JBIOHE010000510.1:0-2827 GCA_044448725.1 Sphingobacteriales bacterium
GTTAAAATTATACATTTGTGATATGGATATTCAACAAGCCATAAGATCATATTCAAAGCAGCCTTTAACCCATCAGTTCATGATGTCGTTATTAAAGGGCTATAAAAGCCCCAATGATAAAGTTCATGCACTACTTGGGGAAGGCTTGTTATCGTCTGTTAAGAAAGGGCTATATATTGCAGGCCCGGCGGCAAAAGCCAATAGGCCGGAACCTTTTCTGTTGGCAAACCATATTTTAGGGCCGGGTTATATCTCTTTTGATTCTGCGCTATCTTATTACGGCCTGATCCCCGAACGTGTATATGAAATTTCATCCGCCACTACTAAGGCTTCCCGGAAGTTTACCACACCGATGGGTATATTCAGCTATACTCACCTTTCATTGCCTTATTATTCGTTTGGGATACGGCAAATACTGCTTTCTGATGGCCAATATGCAATGATGGCTTCGCCCGAAAAAGCGCTTTTTGACAAGGTGGTAACCACTGCCGGCCTGGTATTAAGGAGTAAAAAAGACGCCCTTAGCTATTTGACGGAAGACCTCAGAATAGATGAAGACGATCTCAGGCGGTTTGATGTTACCGCCATGCAATCATGGTTGCAAAATGCGCCTAAAAAAGAAAGTTTACTAATGATAATTAAAGCTATAAACGGCTTATGATAAAAGAGTGGCTGGATACTTATAAGCCTGCAAATAAAGACGAAGCCTTACAGGCTTTGCGGGAGATAATGCAGGAAATTGCCCTTGCCGGATTGCAGCGCGCCGGTTTTTTTGAAAAGGCTGCGTTTTACGGCGGCACTGCTTTAAGGATATTTTACGGACTGGACCGTTTTTCCGAAGACCTGGATTTTTCATTGTTAAAAGTAAACCCCGGATTTTCCCTGGATAAATATCTGGATGCCATAATAGTTGAATTTGAGGCTTCAGGCATGAAGGTTTCTGTGAGGGAAAAGCAAAAAGCGGTTCAAAATAATATTGAATCAGCATTTTTAAAATCGGAAACAATATGGAAGGAATTGGTTTTAGAAGATATTATTCCGCAAAACGGGCTGGATCAAATAGCCAATATCAAAATAAAACTTGAAGTTGATACCCGACCGCCATTAGGCTTTAATACGGAGGAAAAGTTACTGTTAAAGCCATTTTCCTTTTATGTAAAATGTTTCACTATCGCAGATCTGTTTGCCGGTAAAATGCATGCCATGTTATTCCGCAAGTGGAAAAACAATGTAAAAGGGCGCGACTGGTACGATATGGAATGGTATATAAAAAAGGATATTCCATTAAATCTGGCGCATTTCCTTTTAAGGGCGCAGGACAGCGGCCACTGGCCCGGCGCATCAATCAATGAAGACGAGTTCAGGGCATTATTAAATGCAAAAATTGATGAGGTTAATCTGAACCGTGTAAAAGCGGATATCACCCGTTTTATTCCAAATCCTGAAGCTATTGAAATCTGGTCAACTCAATATTTTCATGATCTGGTTGCCCATATAAAGTTTTCGGAATGATGAATTCACAACTGATAACTAATTACCCGCCAGCTTTTTAACATCCTCCAGCTTGCGGCAGCTGTTGGTTGTGATAATATTATTGGTGTTATGTTTAAAATAGTTAACGATAATGGCTTCCTCGCTGTCGGTAGTAAATACTTTATCAAAGGCCAGTTCGGTTTCGGGGATACTATCGAAGTTTTTATCCTCTGTTGCCTGTTTAACCAATACATTTTTCAGTGCCACGGGTCGCCGGTTCCTAACGCTTACCGTGGTGCTTACCCCAAATAACACCTGCGGTTTGGTTTCCAAACCAATGTTGAACACATATTGTTCCATTTCCTCAAAGTCGAGATTCTGGCAATTAATATAAAGGCAGCCGTCGCGGATACCGATCACTTTACCGCTGTACCGGTGTCCCTCGGAAACTGATCTCACGATGATCTGTCCGTTTTCAAGTTCTTTTAAAATAAACGGGGTTTTTATAACATTCCTGCTGCCGTCGGTTTTGGGATAGTACAAAAAATAATCGCCGAGGTAGTAGCTTTTAATGATAGAAAGCGATGAGCGGCTGAAATTATTATTCGGATAGGAATTTCTCGACAAATTGTTGTGATAAACATCCTTTCGCTGTTCGGGCACTTTTTGCCAATCGTCCCAGTCGGCGAAAGGTATTTGCAAAAAAACCACAAGGGCATTTATCTTAATATATTTAGCATCGCCGCCATTCCAGTAACTTTGCAATGTTTTGCCGCTTATCCAGTTAAAAACACGGTATTCGCCAAGGTTGCCCAGGTATTTAATAAAATCATAAATATGACCCGACCTTAAATCGCGGAGCTGTTTTTCCAGGTTTTGTTTGCCGATAATGAGGCTCATCTCCACCAGGTCGGGATTAACCAAAACCTCTTTGCTGATCCGTTTATTGATTATTTTTGCAACCAAATTAAATTGTGTCCGGGTGAAGCCTTCCCATCTGTTTTCGCGGTTTTTATTATTCAAAGCAGCAATTATATCCGGATGCTCCTCTATCGCAGTTTTTAATTTTTCGGTCAGTTGCATTTTTTTAATTAAAGCGGTACTTTTTTGTGAAAATCAAGCTAATTTTATTTCTGTTTATCCAAAAAGTACATCAAAACCTTATTTTAAATCTTTGGTCAATCCTGATATACTTTTGTCAAACTTTTGACCTATAAATATACTAAAATTTGACCAAACGTAACTAATTATAAATCAACAACTAAAAAATAAAATAAAAAATTATTTTGACTTATATTTATACTCATTTGACTTAGTGATATTTAGTTAAAATAAAATTCATGCATTTAATTTA
>JBIOHE010000511.1:0-2806 GCA_044448725.1 Sphingobacteriales bacterium
ATACTTGTTGTTGTACTTAGCCATATCCGGCGCCCATACACTACCTACATTTTTATGCAAAGCACTTATTACCGGTGTCCAGTTTACTAAATCTTTCGACTGCCAAATTTGTAAGCCGGGATAGTATTGAAATGAAGAGTGAACAATATAATACGTATCGCCATCTTTTAAAATGCTTGGGTCAGGATAATCACCGGCGAAAATTGGATTTAAGTAATAATTGCTTCCTTTTGTATTTTCACTAACCTGATATTGGGCTTTTGCAAAAACTGCGAGCAGCAACAACAAACTCATTAAAAAATAATGTTTCATTTTACGCTCATCTATTTCAGTTCAATAAATTCCGGTTCGTAAGGTGCAACAGAAAAACTGCCGTTGTAATCTTTATCAAAAAGAATACTTCGCGATTTCCCTTTTATTTGTATTTCTTTTGGTTCACCTGTTATATTCAGATATAAAAAATGATTTTTGTCTATTTGCCGCGCCATTACCCCTGCCGGAACATCGGGTCCTTTTTTAAGGGATAATTCTTTCATCAAATCATCCAGCAAGGGATTTAGCACACCTTCATTTGCAGGCAATCCTACATAAATTGCCCTGCCTTTGCCAAATTTATTGGAAGTAATAATCGGATAGTCCTTATCTAAACTGGTTATACTTCCGAGAATTTCAGCACCTTTGGATTCGATAACGTCAAATCGGGTTGATTCTGTAGTAATGGGTTTACCCTGATAATTGATTTCAAGTTTCTTGCCCTTGTATGCTTTGCGTGATATTTCATTAAGCGTCTCAGTTTCTTCATAACTTGCTACCCGTATTCCGAACACATCGTTTAAACGCCCGGGATGAGTGGATGCAAATACTTTCCCGGTTTCATCAACCAGGGCAGAATTACTGGTCATAACAACCGTTCCGCCATTTTTTACAAAGTCCCGGATTTTATTGGCAGTTGTTTCGTCCATTACTGTTACTCCGGGCACAAAAAGTAATTTATAGTTTAATGAACTCTTGCTGATCTCAACAACGGGGGAATCCATATTGCGGAAATAAAACAAATTCCAGCAGGCCTGTAATTGCTGGTCCTGCGCCTCGGGGAAAACACGGCTTGCTATCTGACTTGGAAAGGAAAATGCTAAGCCAACTTCCGGGCTGGGCTTGAATGGAAAGAATTTTTCGATCTTTTTAAACTCGGTGGCTATCTTTTTGTATTCATCATATTTACGGTTGGGAATTCCGTCCCAATCAAGCATCCCTTCCAGGTATTGTTCCTCGCCCGACCACATACTTTGCCAGGTCCATCCGCAAACCATTTGATTGCCGTACATCAGCGTGGCATAAGCCGATTTCCTGATCGAATTAGGTACCGCCGTCATCGTAGTAAACTCACTGCACCAGAAAGGGTTTGTGCTTTCGAATTGAATACGGGATATTCCAAACAAGGCATTCATCACACCCCAATTCGTTATTAAAGAATTCCCCGGATAAAAGCCTGCGCCTTCACGTGTCAATTTGCGTGAATAAGCTATCTCTGAATAGTCGAAATATTTCATATCGCTATAATACCATGCGTTGGTATTGGTTAAAGCATTTGGCGCGTTTGAATTAACCACGTTGAGTACTTTAAAAAGCAACTGATTAACCTCATCAGAAATAAAACGCCTGAAATCTAATATTTTCTCAGGGGCGCCGTTTTTTTCGCCTGTTACGGGTAACCCAACTTCATCAAAATCGTTTATCCTTCTGGACCACCGTTGTGTAGCCCAGGCTTTGTTAAAATTATCAATGTTCGAATACTTTTTCGTCAACCAAACAACAAACCTTTTTCTTACTGTTTCTGAATATGAAATAGGGCCATCGCCCGACTCATTGTCAATGCCAAAAGCCAATAGGGCCGGATGTTTGGCATAATGTTTTGTAAGTGTATCGGCATAGCGTAAGGCATATTTTTGGTACATCGGATCGCCAACATCAACCATGTAGCGGTGGTTCGGATATTGCACATTGCCAGCCGGACTGGTAACATCCATTGAGGGGTATTTATGGTGCAACCAGATAGGTGCAGGACGGATAGCGATATCAAGGATCACCTTGATCCCTGCCTCGTTCATCAAGTCCATCACCTTATCAAACCAGTCAAAATCGAACTTACCTTCAGAAGGCTCATAACTGTCCCAGGCCAGGTGCCCCATACGGACGGAAGTAAATCCGGCAGCTTTCATCAACTGTATATCACCTTTTATTTTTTCAATATTTTTATCATCATGCGGATGATAGTTGGTTCCGACATACAATGTTTGAGCTCTGGATGCAAAGCTCAATAAAAGAGAAATTGCAATAAATAGCAAGATTTTAACATTACCCGTTGTTTTCATTATATTGTTGAATTATGTAGCCTTTTCAATGATTTGAATTTATTTTTGTGTCAACCCTTTCCGGTCACCCGTTCTGAACGGCACAGCATTTTTGCCGGTATAAAACCAAAGATTTGGTTATCGTTTGATAACACTTCAGACATGGGAAATAAAAATGGTTAACCGGTTAATAATTGATTATTCAAAGTAAACCCGTAAACGCAACCTTTAATTACGAATAATTAACATCCTATTATGCAATTTTACCATATTAAACCAATTTTTAAAACATATCAGGAATATTATATTGATTAAAATTTACTATGAAGCCACATCTTCTTAAAGTTACAAACGAAGTAAGGTACTCCTTTAATGCAAGGCAGGATAAACAGACCAACATAAATAACCGCTGGCATTATCATCCGGAGATTGAGCTTATTCACTTTCATGGAAAC
>JBIOHE010000512.1:0-2794 GCA_044448725.1 Sphingobacteriales bacterium
AACCCACCAAGCCAACCGCCCACAAAAACATACACTATTAAACCGGTTTACAGTTGCGCCTTATACAAAAGTATTGTGGCACAATATTTAGCCTTATTATAGCATAACATTAAAACCGTATTATGAAAAACACATCAAAAAATGCCCGCACCCTGCTAAAAGCAATAGAACTTGAACTAAAGGCAATTTTAGAAGTTGACATTAAAAAATTCAGCAAGGCAGGTTACATAAAAAATAGAAATGCCGCATTCCTGCAATTCATTGCTGCTTAATAACAGACAGGTCATTTGTATAATTATGAGAAGCTTAATTTATATTATCGTGGTCGTGCTGGTGATCAGCTGGCTGCTTGGGGGCTTTGCCTTCCACATTGGCGGAAATGCCATACACATTATTGTTGTAATAGCTGTTATCCTTTTATTATTCAACCTGCTTGGCGGCCGTGGCGGTTCGTACAGGCGCCGGTGGTGGTAAACGGTTTTTGTTTTCACCGTAGTTGTATCTCCCACACTATTAACAATTCTTATGAACCAAATGGGATTTAGCTCATAAGAATTGTCGTTCTATGACGCGTTGTATGGGGAAGCATTCATCCCAATAGCTATCGGGAAACTTAAAAATTTGTTATGATGATGGTAAAATGTGGTTTTCTAAGGCACCCGAAGAGGCATCGCCTCGACAAATATTATAGCAACGGATTTTAATCCGTTGAAAAGGAAAAAAAAGAAAAATATTAAGAACCATAGGTTCGACCCATATAAATGCGGCGACTACTAATGATTGAAATGGATCATGCCTACAGCACTCTTAACATTAAATTCATGTAACAACGGGTTAAAACCCGTTGCTACAAAATGTTTCGAGCCGAAGGCTCTATAAGAGGCTAACCTGCACAAAGCGTCATAGAGCCAGTATTGTCGTTCTCCCCGTTGAAAAATTATATTTTTTTCAGGGTATTCACATTTACATGCGGCCACATAATGTCGCCGGGCAAATTTAACTTCTTTATAAAATTCAGATCGGCCTGCTGCGAGTACTGCAATTGCATAAAGGAAACATCGCCTTCGCTTACCTCTTCTATCCAGAAAGTTGACTGGAACCTCGATGGGTTCACATGATCGTTCACAAAGGGAATGTTGGAGATACTGCCGCCTTTGTTTTCGGTATCAACAAAAATAGTGGTTACTTTCCCTATGGTTTGTTTTGCCGCTTCGGCTGCCAGGGTGGCGTTTACGTTGCTTGCTTTAAATTCGGCCGAAAACTGGTTATTGGTATAGGGATCGGTATAGCCGAAAACCGGGGGAAGGCCGGCATGATCGGGCTGGGCGCTGATAGCAGGAAATTCAAACGGCCCGGAGGAAACGGCGGCATTACCGAGGGCAATTACCACATCACCATGGGGTATGCCCGACATCCGAGCAAGGGCAAAGGGTTTTACAATATTGCTTTCAACAACCGGGCCATCGGGTTGTACTTCAACATCGGTCATGTTCAGCCACATCCCGTTTTCAATATGCAGCACGCCATTGGGCGATTTCAGGTCATTTATAACAAGCTCATATAACAGGCCTGTGATAAACTGTTCGGTAGCCCCGCCGCGGTTTGGCACCGGCGCGGTGATGGGCGTAAAGGTTATTGTTTCCGAATACTGCTGAATGAGCAGGGTAAATGTGGGTTTGCCGTCTTTTTGGGAAGGCACGGCTATCAGGTTCCAGCCTGAACTGCCTTTCCAGGTCCCAACCAGGCCGGCCAGCGGACCTAATTTGTCTGCAATTTCGTCTGTTGTACTCCCAAGGCGTACAAAGCCTTTCAATAATGGGGCTGCATTTGTTTCTTTCATGTGCGATAATTTTTAAGGAATAGTTAAAATTGTTTTATGCGTTAAAAGTAAGGCAAAGAACAGCAACAAAAAAGGGTGTTTTAACGGTATTTTTTGGGGATAGAAAGTCCTGAAGAAATCGTTTTAAAGGGTAGTCTAATAGAAAGCCCTGCTGTTTCGGTAAAAATAACTTATTGATAAAGGATGTACCGTTGATTTTTTTAACACAGAGCATACCAGGAAGGCACGGAGAACACAGAGAAATAAGATGAAATCCCTGAGGTTTGAGAGAGAAAAAATATTAAAGCCTGTCTCTGTGCTCTTTGCGCGTTCTTTGTTTCTCCAATCATCCCCAAATCATAAAATCAAAACAAAATAAATTTATCCATCTGTTCATCGGTGAACTTTAGGGTGTCTTTCTTAAAAAGATTATAGTTTTCGTCAAACTCTTTATTTATTTCTGCGATATGGATCTTTAAAGGCATAACATGTAAATGCAGGTAGTGGCAAACGCCGGTAAAATGATCTATCCCCCTGATGTTTCCGTATTTGCCGGAGGAAAGTCCGGTAAGCGCAGTTTTTTTTTCATAAAAACTTCCGGGGAAGTCGCAGGCATCCATAAAAGTTTTTAAAACCCCCGGAAAACTGCCATTATACTCGGGTATAACAAATAAAAACTTTTGTGTCCGGGTAACAACGTCCTGTATAGGTTTAAATTCAGGGCTTCTTTTACCGTAAAGGTCACTTTCAATCAGGTTACCTGGTAACTGGCTCAGGGAAAGCAGGCCAGCGTTGAGGCCCTTTTCATGCAGCCTTTTTTGATAGTATTGTGCCAGTTTAAGTGTTGAACATCCTGGCCGGTTAGTTCCTGAAATTATGGTAACCACGTGTTAATTGTTGAATTAGTGAATTTTGAATTATTGAATGGGCGATTGTCATTAACAAAGAAGAATAATGAATCGGACAAATTAAATC
>JBIOHE010000513.1:0-2794 GCA_044448725.1 Sphingobacteriales bacterium
AGAATATATTGGGCGACAGCGAAATCTTTATGTGGCTTAAATCCAAGATCATCGGCAAATTCAATAGCTCCGTAAATTATATTATGGGCAAGCGCATACTCACACTCCTCTGCATCGCCGCAATTTTCTTTAAAGTATTCGTAATCATCAGGGTCAATATTGAATTCATAATGTGCATCTTTCAGTCCCAGGCAATACAAATCCACTAAATAAATGCCAAGTGTAAAATTGCCCGTTTTATGCCTGCGGGCAACAATAATATTGCAAATACCTGTATTTTGCCAGTCCTCGCTTACCCAGCATTCGGCAATGGGTAACGAACGCGCCTGGGTTTTTATATATTTCTCGGTACTTAGCTGGGTCGGCCTGATCGGTATTACTTTACCTTTTTTGTTTTTTGACATGTTGTTTATCATCAATCCTTCAAAATTAAAAGAATGAACGAATCTGAGTATCTCTGCCGATAAAAAAACTTTGGCATATTGTTTAAGCCGAAAACAGCTCCGTTAAATAAGCCAGTAAAACCCTATTTTTGCGCTTTAAATTTTTTAAGTGGGAAAAGATAAATTAAAACGTTTTGCGGAGGTCGCCACGTTCAGCAACGTTTTGCAATTGGATGCCGGCAAGCCGTTTAAGGGCCAATGGAATACCGGCTTTTTTAAAAACAATAATCCGGTGGTATTGGAACTCGCCTGCGGTAAAGGCGAATACACGGTTAACCTGGCCAGGCTGTTCCCGGATAAAAATTTTATCGGGATTGATTACAAAGGGAACAGGATATGGCGGGGCGCCAAAACCGCGCTTGAAGATGGTGTAAACAACGTTGGCTTTTTGCGCATACAAATTGAAACCCTATTGGATTACTTCGCGCCGGGAGAAATAGACGAGATATGGATAACCTTCCCCGACCCGCAGCCCCAGGTAAGCCGTGAAAAGAAAAGGCTTACTTCGCCCCGTTTCCTGGCTAAATATAAACCGCTTTTAAAACCGGGGGGCTTTGTCAATTTAAAAACGGATAATGACGGGCTGCATACTTATACGGCTGAAAAAATCGCAGAACATTCGCTCAATCTCCATATAAAAACTGAAGACCTGTACTATTCGGAATACGCGGATGAGGTGCTTTCGATAAAAACCTATTATGAAAAAAAATACCTGAAAGAAAATAAGAACATAAACTACCTTAAGTTCTCATTTGACTAAACCATGGCTGAGAATAACTTTTTCGATAGCGTTTACGAAGTTGCGCGGCTGATACCGCCCGGCAGGGTGACTTCTTATGGCGCAATTGCAGCTTACCTGGGCACCAAAGGCTCCTCGCGCACGGTGGGTTATGCCATGCAGGCATCAGGCAAGGCAATACCGCCGGTCCCGGCGCACCGGGTGGTAAACAGACAGGGTTTATTAACGGCAAAATTTCACTTCGGCGGCAACCTGATGGCGGAATTATTAGAAAGCGAAGGGGTTAAAGTTACCGATGACCAGGTGCAGGATTTTAAAAACCTGTTTTGGGACCCGGCTGCTGAACTGGAAATTTGATGTTTTACCCGGCGGGAACCAATATCAACGCTCTGACTGATTGATTCCTTTATAATCAGTTACCAGCCAGGTTAAAAGTATCACGGTCCCGAAAATTACGTAAAATAGTTTTCCCTCTGCATCATTATTAAACAGTGTATAAGCCAGTACAATAAGTGCTATACCGACAACAAATTCAATAGTGCCATGTATGGGTAATGGAATTATTTTTATAGGTCCTGCAGCATAATTAGTTAACAAAATAAGCACCAAATGTACCCCTGCAAGCGCGTAGGTGAAAGTGGCAAGCAGTCCGGTAAAACCAAAATAGGCCGGCGCGGTAAACAGAAATACAACAAATAGCAGGTCAATAATTCCGTGGTTTTTAGGAGAAATGAACTTCATATTTTACATTTTTAGGTGGCTGTTAGCAGGTAACTAAAATACAGTTTTAAATTATAAAACATAGTGCTATTTATCTGTAAGCTGCAGCAATTCCATCCTGTTGCCAAATGGATCAATAAAAGCAAACCGGGTACGCCCGGGGATTATAGGCTCTTCCAAAATTTCCACCGGATATTTTTCCAGGATTGCCCTTGCCCCGGCAACATCGGCAACCTCAAAAGCTGTATGCCTGATGGACCTTGCAAGCTGAGGTTCAACGCCTATATGTAATTGAATATTACCAATGTTGAACCAATAACCTGCGTTGCCAAATATTTTGTCCGGCCTGTCAATACGTTGCAGGCCGATGACAGTGGTATAGAATTGCCTGGCCTCTTCCAGTCTTTCGGCGGGAACACAAATATGAATATGGTCGGCACGGATAAACTCAATCATTATTCATCTTCGGCAAAGGTTAACACATAGTTGTTGTTATCAAGGATAGAGAACTCCGTTGCTCCATAGAAAGTAGTTTCAAGGCCTTTCAGAACGGTCACTTTATCTTTTATCAGTTCAAAAAACTCCCTGATCTTCTTCAGTTTGATATAAAACAGCAGCGAACCGCCATTCCGGCGGTTGATGTTGGGGAGTTCTTCGCCAAGGCTGGCAAAGGTTTGAAACATAAAAGTTACGTCGCCGTTTACCATCATGGCCCAAACAAATTCATTGCCGGTTTCGGGTACGGTCATTACCGTTTGAAACCCTATTGATCTGTAAAAATCAATGGTTTCGTTCATGTCTTCAACAAAAATATTGGGGGATAAGCTTTCCATGATTTTTTAAGTTGATTAAATTTGACTAAGTTGACTTGTTTGAATACGTTAATTTGCTC
>JBIOHE010000514.1:0-2781 GCA_044448725.1 Sphingobacteriales bacterium
ACCTGCTTATTTCCCTTCATCGCTCTAGTGCGCTGTGATATGCGTATATGACGATGGTGCTGTCCCGTACGTACGGGATGGGAGAGTAGGTCGGTGCCAAATCTTAAAGAAGCCCGTTGACGTAAGTTGACGGGCTTTCTTGTTTTATGGCTTTCTGAAAAGTCTGGTATTCCGCTTCCTGACCTCATATTAATATTGTTGTTTAGTCTTGCTCACTCAACCACTTCAAAGCTGCTTTGATTTTGGTGTCATTCCTCAGATAAGAAAAATTATCCCCTTCAAAACGGTACCATCATTCCTTTGTATGTAAAATCCCTGTTGATGGGAAGTAGGAGAAAAAAGGTCATATAATAAACAATGAAGGAAATCCTTTAATATAGTTTTCAGCAGTTTGTTTCTTCTTTGTTTACATTGTTTTAAGTTAATTAATTTTTAGAAACACTCCACAAACTTAGCACCCTATCGGTCCACTTTTAGCTAATGTTTTACAGTAATTACGGTTAATTGGACGGACATCAGTTTTTTCAATTTCTTCATTGACGATGCGGCACGGATGATTCACCTCTACCAGCTATTCCAGACCCGGAGGCAATAACTGGATTTGGTTTTGGATGTACGGCTTGAATACAAATCGTTTGCCCTTGTCCCAAGCCATTGATTTACAAAATCTCATCCGATTATAAAAAAAACCGTCTCATATTGAAAATATGAGACGGTTTTTTCTGATATATGCCAGGGACAATAAAGCCGGTGCAATTTTACTAACTATCTCGATAACGGCGTCTCGGCATTTTTATCCATTCTGAAGCCTGAGTAGCCATCTATTCCCATTTCGGGCAAATCCAAACCGTGCATTTCCACTTCTGGCTTTACCCTGTTTCCAACCAGCTTATCCAATAATTTAAACATTAACCAACCTGCGGCGCCAATGAACACAATATTGGTTGCGGCCCCAATGGCTTCAGCAATAAACTGACCCCATCCGCCACCATAAAACAGGCCTGTTACAGTTCCTTTCACACCGTTGATTCCGTCGCCGTAATTACCGTCTGCAAACAAGCCTAAGGCCAGCACACCCCATACGCCGTTAGCGCCGTGAACAGCTACAGCGCCCACCGGGTCGTCGATCCTTAATTTTTTCTCCATAAACAGCGTAACTTCTACTACTAAGATGCCGGAAACTAAGCCAATGATCATTCCTCCAATTGGTGTAACATACGCACAAGGTGCGGTAATTGCCACCAGGCCAGCAAGCAAACCATTGCACATCATACTAACATCAGGTTTGTTCCCTCTTACATGCCAGACCCATAGGGTAGAAGCCAGCATACCGGCGCATGACGCGATCATCGTATTGAAAGCTACAACAGCAAATCGGAAATCTGTTCCTGCAAATGTCGAACCGGCATTGAATCCGAACCAGCCGAAAGCTAATATCAGCGTTCCTAAAACTGCCATCGGGATATTGTGCCCCGGGATCGCATTTGCCGATTTATCTTTGTTGTATTTGCCTAAACGCGGACCAAGCATCCTTGCGCCCACAAATGCCAGCACACCGCCAGACAAGTGAACAACAGAAGATCCGGCAAAATCCAGGTGCCCGTGGCCGAAACCAAAATTGACGCCCAGCTGCGACAACCAGCCGCCGCCCCAAACCCAATTTCCATATAATGGATAGATCAGGCCCCCGATCAATGCACCCGAAATTGCAAATGATGAAAATTTCCATCTTTCAGCCATTGCTCCTGTCGGGATGGTGGCGGTAGCGTCCATAAACACAGCCTGGAATACGAAGAATCCCAAAACACCGACATCATACACGCCGTTCATAAAAAATCCTTTGGTACCGAACAATCCAAACGAATGGCCCAGGATACTGATGGTAAATTCCTGATTTAAGCCGTCAAATCCCCCAAGTGTTCCCAAAGCCCCCACACCGCCGAACATCAGGGCAAAACCACAAACAAAAAATCCAAGGCACCCCGCCGGATATACAAACAGGTTCATGGCCATGGTATGGGCCACGTTTTTGGCCCGGGTTAAACCCGTTTCCACCAGTGCGAAACCGGCTTGCATGAAGAACACCAGGAACCCTGTAATCAGCAGCCAAACCAGGTTAATGGCTACTTTATTTTTGCCATCAGCATTGGCTGCATTTGAAACGGCACCTGCGAGTTTTTTGACAGAACTGTTTAGCGCAGCTACAGTGGTATCTTTCCTTTTCGCTAACGTGTCCACCACTTTGAACGCCGCAGTGTCGAGATCGGCCGATGTTCCCGTGTTGACGCCGGACGGATCAGGTTTTCTTGAAGTTTGAGCAAATGTGTTACTAAATGAAATATTCAGTAATGCTATCAATAAGAATATGAGTATTTTTTTGGTCATGTCAATTGATTGATTTGTTTTTAAATTATTTATTCTCATCGCTCGGGCCTGTCGTTGAAGACTGGCCTCTTTCGCCCGTTCTGATCCGGATAGATTCTTCAATGTTATAAGTAAAGATCATGCCATCCCCAATTTCGCCGGTGTAAGCCGCCTTTTCGATGCAGGAAATTGTTTTTTCCAGATTTTCATCTTTTAAGACGATTGAAATAAACAGCCTGGAAAGAAAATGCGTGTCGTAAACAGTTCCACGATAACTATGATGGTCCGTTACCTGCTCGTTCCCTACCCCAGAGCATTCCCAATAGGAGAAAAAATCAATGCCCGTCTGTTTAAGGGCATCTTTGACTTCTTCAAATTTCGAAGTGCGAATAATCGCTTCAATTTTTTTCATAAAAT
>JBIOHE010000515.1:0-2771 GCA_044448725.1 Sphingobacteriales bacterium
ATACGGGTTTTTCGCCAAAGCCGGCGTCTTCAAACTCCTCAAGGGTAACGGTAACTTCTTCCGGCATTTTTTCATAAACGGCAAGCTCATTAACGAGTTCCAGTAAACGCGGGCAATCTTCTTTTTTTGCTGTTCGTAAAGTAATGTTCATTGGTTCATTAGTTCATTAGTTCATTGGTTTGCTTCGCCGGTGACTAATTTTTTTATAAATTCTGCTAACTCTTCAATTCTGACACTGAAAAAATCCGAAATCGAACATCCGAATTCCGAAATTAATAATCAATTGTTTTTCCAGTGTTTAATAACCCTTTCGCCAAATATGGTGCTGCCAAGCCGTATCATGGTGCTGCCTTGTTCAATGGCTACTTTATAGTCGGATGACATGCCGATCGAAAGTGTATCAAAAGCATCATCTTTCCTGAAAAAGCTTTGCTTTATCCCGTCAAAAAAGGTTTTTAACTCGTAATATTCATCCTTTATTTGTTTTTCATTGTCAGTATTGGTGGCAATACCCATCAACCCCCTGATACGGATATGCTTTAAGGCAGCAAATTCTTCCGACCTTAACAATTCAATGGCCTCATCAAACCCAAGCCCGAACTTAGTTTCTTCATCGGCAATATAAATCTGTAACAGGCAGTCAATAACCCTTTTATTTTTTTCGGCATGTTTATCTATTTCCTGCAAAAGTTTCAGGCTGTCAACAGATTGTATCATGGTGATAAAGGGGGCAATATATTTAACCTTATTGCTTTGCAAATGGCCGATCAGGTGCCATTGTATATCTTTTGGCAAATGCTCCTGTTTTTCAACCAGTTCCTGCACCATGTTTTCACCGAATAAACGCTGGCCGGCGTCATAAGCCTCCTGTATGTTTTCGGCAGGTTTTGTTTTTGATACGGCCAACAATTTTACATTGATAGGCAACGTTTCCTTTTTTAAGCGTTTAATATTATCTGCAATGCTCATTTATCCTTAAATTTGCTCAATTATAAGCCGCTAAATTACAGAATGCGTAAATATATCACCCTGTTTTTTTCAGTAACCTTTTTTTTATCTGCCTGTAAGGGCGGTAAAGCCCCCGCCGGGATCATTAATCATGACCAGATGATTGTTTTGTTAACTCAGGTACACATAGTTGACGGCAGTTTGTATGCGGTTTCACAAAACCCGGATAGTCTGTATAAGTACGGGACGGACCGGTATCTGGCCTTATTTAAAAGGTACCACACGGATTCGGTGCAATTTAGAAAAAGCCTTAATTATTATACCACTCAGCCGGTGGAATTATCCGCCATTTACGACCAGGTGCTGGCTAACCTTAAACAGAAAACCGATTCGCTGAATAAAGCACAACTAAAACAAAATCATGCTTTACCCCCAAAATAGTGTTGATAAGCTGGGTTTTACCGAAGTCAAGGAATTAATAAAGATACATTGCCTTAGCGAAATGGGCCGGCAAATGGTGGACAGGATACAGGTAATGGATAACTACGAGCAAATCCGTAAGTTTTTGTACCAGGCCAATGAGTTTAAAAATATACTGGAGAACGATGCCGTCCTGCCGATCCATCATTTTTTTGATATAAAAACACTCGCCAATAAGGCAAAAATTGAGGGCATATTTTTAAGCGAAGAAGAGTTTTACCAGGTACAGGCTTCATTAACCACTGTATTTGCGGTAATTGCCTATTTTAATGAGCGCGAAGGGCAGTACCCAAACCTCGAAGCTTTATTTGAACATCTGCCGATAGAAAAATCCATCCTGAAGAAAATGGACATGGTGATTGACCAAAAAGGGAAGATCAGACCAAATGCTTCCCGCGAATTGCAGGATATTACTTCGGGTATTGCCAGGGCAGAGCAGGAGGCCCGGAAGAAAATAGACCAGATATTTAAAAACGCCACAGGTAACAACTGGACGGCGGATGGCTCATTAACCGTTCGCGATGGTCGTTTGTGTATCCCGCTGTTGGCGGAAAATAAGCGGAAACTAAAAGGTTTTATTCATGACGAGTCGGCATCAGGCCAAACGGTTTATATGGAGCCGGAGGAAGTTTTTACCTTAAATAATAAAATCCGCGACCTTGAATTTGAGCGAAAACGCGAAATCGTAAAAATACTAACTGCTTTAACCGATGATTTAAGGCCGTACGTGCCGCTTTTATTATCCTACCATAACCTTTTAACCAAGCTTGATTTTGTGAGGGCAAAGGCCCTTTTTGCCATTGATATTGAAGGCGAAATGCCCGAAGTAGTAAATGAAGCAAAGCTTAAACTCACAAATGCGAGGCACCCGCTTTTGTTTTTGAATTTTAAGAAGGAGAAAAAAACGGTGGTGCCGCTGAATGTGCAAATTGACGAACGCACCAGAATCATTGTAGTATCAGGCCCGAATGCAGGCGGAAAATCGGTGTGTATGAAAACCGTAGGCTTATTGCAGATGATGGTGCAGGCCGGTTTGCTGATTTCGGCTTCGGAAGCAAGTGTTGTCGGGGTATTTAGACAATTATTTGTGGATATAGGCGATGACCAGTCTATTGAAAGTGATTTGAGTACCTATAGCGCCCACTTATCAAAAATGAAAAACTTTGTGGAGCGTGCAAATGGCAAAACTTTGATATTGATAGATGAGTTTGGCACTGGTACCGACCCGCAATTTGGTGGCCCGATAGCCGAAGCGGTACTTGAATCGCTGAATCATAAAAAGGTTAAAGGAATGGCGACCACCCACTACTCGAACCTGAAAATTTTCGCAAGCCATACTGAAG
>JBIOHE010000516.1:0-2767 GCA_044448725.1 Sphingobacteriales bacterium
CATACTGGCGGGGAACGATACATTTGTGATTATGCCCACCGGTGGTGGCAAGTCCATGTGTTACCAGTTGCCTGCTTTAATGAGCGAGGGAACAGCGATTGTAATTTCGCCGCTGATTGCTTTAATGAAAAACCAGGTTGACCAGTTGCGGGCCTTCGGCGGTTCGGACAGCATAGCTCATTTTTTAAATTCATCACTAACCAAAGCGGATATCGGCCGGGTTAAGGAAGATGTTTTAGCCGGAAAAACAAAGTTGCTTTATGTAGCGCCCGAGTCGCTTACCAAACAGGAAAATATTGATTTTTTACGCCTTAATAATGTATCATTCGTGGCCGTTGATGAGGCCCATTGTATATCTGAGTGGGGCCATGATTTTCGGCCTGAATACCGCAAAATCAGACAGGTTATCAGCAATATAGGCGATAATATCCCAATCATCGCCCTTACCGCAACAGCAACTCCAAAAGTTCAGCAGGATATTCAAAAAAACCTGCAAATGAACAATGCTACCATTTACAAATCATCGTTCAACAGGTCGAACCTGTATTACGAGGTGCGTGCCAAACGCAACGTAATTAAGGAGATTGTAAAATTTGTAAAGCAAAACCAGGGGAAATCGGGTATTATTTATTGCCTGAGCCGTAAAAAAGTTGAAGAAGTTGCCGAAGCGCTAAACCTCAACGGTGTTAAAGCCCTGCCATACCACGCGGGGTTAGATCCTAAAGTTCGAGCTGATACACAGGATAAATTTCTGATGGAGGATGTGGATGTGATTGTGGCCACGATTGCCTTTGGTATGGGTATTGATAAACCCGATGTGCGTTACGTGATACACCATGATGTGCCGAAAAGCATGGAAGGCTATTACCAGGAAACCGGGCGCTCGGGGCGTGACGGGGGAGAAGGTGTGTGTGTTGCCTTTTATTCGGAAAAAGATATTGATAAGCTGCAAAAGTTTATGAAGGATAAACCGGTTGCTGAACGGGAAATTGGCACCCAGATCCTGAAAGAAGTAATTGACTATGCGGAATCATCCGTTTGCCGCCGTAAACAATTGCTGCATTATTTTGGTGAAAATTTCAACGAAGCAGGTTGCAATAATATGTGCGATAACTGCTCGGGCCACAAAGAGCATTTTGACGGTGAGCTCCATCTGCATAAAGCTTTAAGCCTGATCAGGCTGATCGGCGAAAAATTTGACGATCACCATATCATCAGCATCCTGATGGGTGAGGAGAATGCCCAGATAAAGAATTATGAGCATGATGCACTTGAATATTATGGTTCGGGCAAGGAAGATGGCCTTAACCTGTGGAATTCGCTGATGCGCCAGGCTTTGCTGAATAATTTTTTATCAAAGGATATTGACCAGTATGGGTTATTGCGCTTAACTAAAACCGGGAACGCTTTTATCGAAAACCCGTACAGTATCCGTTTTGTGCTGAACAAACCGATGGAAGCCACTGATGATGATGATAATGAAGATGGTCCAAAACAAGGCGGGGGGGCATTAGATACCGAATTGCTGCAAATGCTGAAGGATTTGCGCAAAAAACTGGCCAAGCAAAAAAGTTTGCCTCCGTTTGTTATTTTCCAGGACCCATCGCTGGAGGAAATGTGTACGCATTATCCTATCACTACCGACGAACTGAAACAAATTTCGGGCGTAGGGGCAGGGAAGGCCCTCAAGTTTGGCAAGCCGTTTACTGATCTGATTCAGAAATATGTGGAGGACAATGATATTGACCGCCCGATTGATATGGTGATAAAAAGCGCTGCCAATAAATCTGCGATTAAAGTGTTTATCATACAGAATATCGACCGCCATTTAAACCTTGACGATATTGCCGCTTCAAAAGGCCTTACTTATGATGAGATATTGAAGGAAGTGGAAACCATTGTTAACTCCGGGACCAAGCTTAACCTGAATTACTATATCGACGAAGTAATAGACGAAGACAAGCAGGATGAAATTTATGACTATTTCCGCACTGCCGAAGGCGATTCAATTGACGACGCCCTTGCCGAATTAGGCAATGATGATTATACCCGCGAAGAAATTCAGCTGATGCGGATTAAGTTTTTATCAGAAATGGGGAATTGATGTTTTGATGTGCAGATGTGCGAATATGCAGATGTGCAAATGAAAAGATAATTGGTAGAGACGCGATGCATCGCGTCTTTGTGAAATATGTAAGAAGAGCCTTCGGATTAATTTCTGAAGGCTTTTTGGTTTGTTAATTAATCCGCGACAAATTCCAATATATCACCAGGCTGACAATTTAATACACGGCAAATTGCTTCAAGGGTTTCAAGGCGAACAGCTTTTGCCTTACCTGTTTTCAGGATCGATAAGTTGGCCATCGTGATACCTACCTTCTCGCTAAGTTCAGTTAATGACATTTTTCTCCGGGCCATCATTACATCAAGATTTACTATTATTGCCATTGCTATACCGTTAAATCTTGTTCCTCTTTTAATGCTTTGCCTTGTTTGAAGGCTTTGTAAAGCATATAAAAAACTATCCCTAAAACCAAAGTTTTCTAAGCGTTATTCCAAATTTTCTCGTTGAGTACTACATCTGTAGTAAAGTAGGAATGAAATACCAGCCTGAGTAACAGGTTAATCGAAAATATTGAGACTGGAAATAACAACAGGCTTAAAGAAATTAACCTTAACCTTTTTACATTTCTATCGGTAAACGATAGACTTTTGGATAGATCGAGGATGAAATGTAAGAATCCGCTTAATAAGTATAATACATAGA
>JBIOHE010000517.1:0-2765 GCA_044448725.1 Sphingobacteriales bacterium
GATTTGTTCCCTTCTTTTAGCTTGATCTGCTCCCAGTTGCGTTTTACATCATTTTCGTCGTTCACATTAACATCCCCGTAAATATGCGGGTGACGGTTCACCAGTTTGTCGCAAATGCTGTTTAATACATCGGTAATAGTAAAGTCATTGGTTTCGGATGCTATGCGGGCATAAAAGACCAGGTGCAGCATAATGTCGCCCAATTCTTTTTTTATTTCGGGCATATCGCCGCTTAATATAGCGTCAGAGAGTTCATAAGTTTCTTCAATGGTTAAATGGCGCAGGCTTTCGAGCGTTTGTTTTTTATCCCAGGGACAATTCAGGCGCAGGTCATTCATAATGGTATTAAGACGATCAAACGCTGTAGAAGGGGTAGAGGCGGTAGCAGGAGGTACTAATGGCATATTATATTTTCACTGATTGTACGAATTTTTTCGAATTACACGAATTTGAAGTAAAAATAGGGTTTTAAGTCGGAAAGTCCGAAAGGCTTGAAGTTTGAAGATTATATCATCCTGCCTTGTCAGACAATTTATGGAACTTTAACAGGTTAAGGCGCAGAAACCTTTTCAGGCTACCAATACTGTTTCTTCCGTAAAGTTGCCTGCGGGAAGTGTAAAAAAGAATTCAGTACCCTGGCCGGCTTCGCTTTGTACCCATATTTTACCATTACATTTTTCTATCAGGTCTTTACAAAAAAGCAACCCCATTCCGGTGCCCGATTCATTGTTTGTGCCGGTTCCGCTGTCAACCTTACTCTTGAATAATTTGTTAAGCTGCGTTTCAGACATGCCAACACCAGTGTCTTTTATAGAAAATAAAATGTTGTTGTCATCCAGCTGACGGGCACTTATGCTTATTGTATCGTTTTGTTTAGAGAATTTAATGGCATTGGTAACTAAATTACGGATAACAATTCGAACAGAGTTTGGATCGCCCAGAACTGCGATGCTGGCAGGTACATTATCGATAAGGGTTATTCCTTTGTTCCCGGCCTGTTCATTATAGTTTTGTATTTTGTTCGCTACAATATCTTTAATATAAAAGTTTTTTACCGAACTGTCAAAGTTTTCCATTTGGCTGTTGACCCAGAATAATAAAGTATCCAGAAAATCAGAAGTATATTCTAATTTTTTTAAGGCCTTCGGTATCATTCTTAAAAATTGCTCTTGCGAAATACTTTCATCTTCAAGCAAGCTGAACAGCCCGCGCAGTGTACTGAGCGGCGCTCTGAGGTCATGCGCTAAAACAGAGATGAGGCGGTCTTTCAGAATATTTGAATTCTTTAATTTTTGCGCCTGCTCATCAATGTCGGTTTTTTGTTGTTGTACCTCTTTGTTTTTATCTTCGAGAACGGCGTTTATCTTTTTTTGCTTTAGTTTGGCCCTGTAATAAACTATGAGTATGGCCCCCATCCCTAATATGATAATGAAGAACAGGGCGCTTACCAATTCATGTTTTTGTATGTTTTGCCTGTAACGTTCTGCCATGCGCTGACGTTGTTCGGCTAACCGTTGTTGTTTTCCGGCAAAATTCGACTCAAGATTAAATGAGGTCAGTTTTTGAACGATTTCATCACTTTTCAAACTATCTTTTAAATCGTCATATTGTTTCCTTACTTCATAAGCTTCAAATCTTTTTAAACCCCCAAGTGCGTTGCTTAATTGTAAAGTAGCCGGAATCCTCATGGATAAACTACCTAATTTGTCTGATAATGTTTTGGCGGGCAACGCATAATTGTAGGCGCGCTGGTAGTCGGCCTGCATATTATAAACAGTGGCAAAACATATACCAACATTGGCTTTATCAACATCTATATTATACCTTGATGCAATAACAAGCGCTTGATCAAGATAGCTGAACGCGGTTTTAAATTGTTTTTTATTTGCATAACAAAGGCCAAGGTCGGTATATAACGAACAGATACTTTCCTTGTCCCCCTGTTCCTTATTAAGTTTAATTGATTTGGACAGATAAACGATAGCCTGGTTATAGTTTTTTTGTGCCAGCAATATTTCGCCGATATTTTGGTAGGCAATGCTTACCCCATGGGCATTACGGGTTTCCTGCCATATTTTGATTGCGCGAAGGTAGTATTCCATTGCTTTCGGATAAATCTCCAAATCCTGCATCACCGTTCCGATGTTATTGTAATTGGAGGCGGCGTCAATTTTGTTATGAAGTTTGATATTGAGCGACAGCGACTTGAAATAATCGTCGAGTGCATACGATGATTTTCCTGTATCATCCGCAACCATGCCCATGTTGTTATAGCATCTGGCTATTCCGGGCTCATCTTTTATTCGCTTTTTTATAACCAGCGCCTGTTTAAAATAGTTTGAGGCCAGTTTATAATCAGCCATAATCTCATACATCCAGCCAAATGCCAAAAAACAATCGCTAATGCTTTTTTCATCCTTTAAACTGCTGTATAGCAATTTGGCTTTATCAAGTCTTTTCTGTGCGCTTGCATAATCACCTTTTCGCACAAGTGCCTTTGCAGTTTGAAACAACCCGTCGGCAAGGCCTTTATCGTATTTTATAACCAGCGATTTTTCAACAGCCAGTTTGCCATAATACAGGGTACTATCGGGGTTTATATTGAAAAATTCAGATGCCAGCCTGTTTATCCTGTTAATGGACATAGTGTCAGCCGGAATATCCTTGCTTGTCAGCGCAGCGCCCAACAAAGTTCTGAGACTATCAACTTTAAAAGTTGCTGCAGGCGAATAATAAATGGGATCAGGGGGCGTATAGGAAAAGCC
>JBIOHE010000518.1:0-2764 GCA_044448725.1 Sphingobacteriales bacterium
AACAAAGTACTTTTACGTGAAAGAAAAAGAAATAGAAGAAGAGTTAGTATCCATTCGCAGTATGATGGAGCGCTCCTCAAAATTTATATCGCTGAGTGGGTTATCGGGGATATTGGCAGGTGTTTATGCGTTGATTGGGGCGGGGTTTGCCTATAAGATGCTGTACAACAACAAGCCTTCCGGATTTAATCCCTTTACACCAAAGATTAAAAATGAACTACCTCATGACTCTTTTTACTTCGATGACTTTCATAATTATTCGTTTCGTATTACTATACCAGCATTATTACTGTTAGCATTTTTAATTCTCATAGCTTCGATAATTACTGCTATAATATTAGCAAAACGCAAGGCGAAACGAAAAGGGCAACCGATTTGGGGCAAGATTAGCCGTGCCTTGCTTTTTCACACGGCCATACCGCTAATATCCGGTGGGGTACTAACATTGATTTTTATCAGTCGTGGATACTACGATATTATTGCCCCTGCTACACTGGTATTTTACGGTCTCACATTGGTAAGCGCAAGTAATTTTACATATACCATGGTGAAATACCTCGGCTTATGTGAAATAGCATTAGGCTTAATTGCTGCTTGCTTACCCGGCTACGGTTTACTATTTTGGGCGATTGGTTTTGGTGTGCTGCATATTATTTATGGCAGCCTGATGTACTTTAAATACGATAAGTGAAAGTCCCCTTTGATAAACTTGATAAAGCTTTTGAGAACCGCTTAAGGTTACAGATCATGAGTGTGCTGATGGTTAATGACCGGTACGACTTTAATTCTCTGAAAGAATTACTGGACACTACCGACGGTAACCTGGCCTCGCATTTAAAAGGGCTTGAAAAAGAGGAATATATTTTGGTTCATAAAGCCTTCCTTGGTCGTAAACCGAATACCACATACGAGGCTACCGAAAAAGGAAAAACGGCTTTTAAACAGCACCTGAATGCGTTGGAGCAATTGATAAAACAGCAAAAAACACTGTAAATTATTCATCAAAAAACCAAAAAATATGAACAACACAAAATTTATTTCTCTCCTGAGGAATGCCGCAATTGGCGGCAATGTCCTCTTTATTTTATGGGTATCCTTTAATGCTATGGACGAGGGGTTTAGCGGCACGCTGATTGAAAAACTGTCCTACTTCGCATTGGTGGCCCTTTTAATAACAAACATCGTTTTGCTGCTGATCAATCAAAAGGCAAATCAATTTTCAAAACAGTAATCAATTAAATCATTTTTTTTAGCTCACCACTTTGAAATACAAAGCACTTTTAACTAAACAATCATGACAGAACAACCAGAACAAAAACGAGGACTGATGGATTGGCTCAAGGAGTCGGTAACCGTTAAGTTAATTTTTATAGGTGTACTTATTTTAGTACTCCTTATCCCATCTTCCTTAGTTGAAAACCTGATTAATGAGCGCGCGGGCCGCCAACAGGAAATGATGCAGGATGTATCCGACAAATGGTCGGGCGCACAGCTGATAGCAGGGCCTGTATTAATTATCCCTTACCAAAAACGCGTAAAATACCTCGACGATAATCAAAAAGAAAAGGAGAAAGATGTAATTGAAAACTTATACCTTTTACCCGATGACCTGCATATTAAAGCAGAACTGAAAACAGAAATTTTGCACCGGGGAATATTCGATGTGGTGGTATATAATACCTTGGTTAAGATATCAGGCAATTTTGCGAAAGCAGACCTGGCCGCACTTAACCTATCGGCCGATCAGTTGATCCTTAACAAATCGAAGATCGTTTTTAGTATCTCCGATCTCAAGGGCTTAAAAACCAATCCGGTGGTAAACGCGGCGGGACAAAGTCCGACAGCTGAACCTGCCTTTAACAGAGATACTCTGTTCAACAATGGCTTGCAAGCGGCCGTTGATTTATCAGCTTATAAAGATCTTGAGACGCCATTCAACTACTCCCTTGATTTAAAAGGCAGCCAGGAACTAAGCTTTTTACACCTTGGCAAAACAACCGATGTAGAAGCAAGCGGCAACTGGGGCAGTCCGAGTTTTGATGGCCGCTATTTGCCGGATACCAGAAAGGTTGATCAGAATGGCTTTACGGCCAAATGGCGGATGTTATATTATAACAGGCCATTTCCGCAACAATGGACGGGTGATATTTCGTTGTTAACTAATCCGCAAAAACAGCAGCAGGCCACCTTTGGTGCCAAATTCCGTTTACCGGTTGACCAGTACCAAAAAACCATGCGCACCAGCAAATATTCACTATTAATCATCCTGCTTACCTTTATTTCGCTTTTTCTGACGGAGGTTATCCGCAAGCAAAAGATCCATGTATTTAATTACCTGCTGATCGGTGCAGCGATGATCATTTATTATTCCCTGTTGTTGTCGTTTTCTGAACAAATTGGTTTTAACGCCGCTTACCTGGTGGCTTCGGTAGCTACTATAGGACTTATAACCACATTTATCGGGTCCCTGCTTAAAAACAGGAATGCGGCTTTACTTTCGGGTTCATTCTGTCGGTGTTTTATATTTTCATTTATGTAATTATCCAGTTAGAAGATTTTGCCCTAATTATTGGCAGTATTGCATTATTTATCATAGTGGCTATGCTGATGTATTTTTCAAGAAAAATTAATTGGGAGTAGTATTGAATCGAGTAGGAAGTAAGGGAGTAGTTCTCCCTTACCGTCCTCTCACACCACCGTACGTGCCGTTCGGCATACGGCGGTTTGTCAGAATATAGATAACTGATGTTTAGTTTTCCAGAAG
>JBIOHE010000519.1:0-2750 GCA_044448725.1 Sphingobacteriales bacterium
AAATAACCCGCCAAGGCAAACGACATCGGCTCATTAATGACCATCCAGTTTTTCACTTTATCTCCAAAATTTTTGCCACACACTTCCACATAATCCTCAAACCATTTAATCATATCCCGGTTAGCCCAACCACCTTTTGCTTCCAGCACCTGGGGCATATCCCAGTGATAGCAGGTTACCCATGGCTCAATATTTTTACTCAAACACTTGTCAATCACCCGGTGATAAAAATCTATCCCTTTTTGGTTAATGGCGCCGGTTCCTTCGGGAATAATTCTTGGCCAGGAGAGGGAAAAACGAAAAGCCGGAATATTCAGTTGACGCATCAAATCAATATCTGATTCATACCGGTGGTAAAAATCATCGGCCACATCACCGGTTTCATGCGTTTTTATTTTGCGGGTATGGTGTACAAAGTAATCCCAGTTGGATTCGCTTTTGCCGTCCTCGCTCCATGCCCCCTCTGTTTGATAGGAGGCCGTTGCAGTTCCCCAAACAAAATCTTTCCCAAAATCTGGACGTTTTACATCTTCATCCGCTAATAGTTGTGCTATTAAGTTACCCGGTAACATAAAGCCTGCACTGATTAATGCGCTTAGTTTGAGCCATTCTTCTCTCGTCATAGTCGTAATTTACCATCTTCTTTTTCTCTTGATAAAAAAAGAAGCAAAAAAATCATCCCGATAGTAAGGTTCCCGGAAAAATCAGGTGCCGGCACGTTCATAAGTGCTAAGATAATCAGTATTCAAAAACTACTCAGTTAGCCGTTGCCAGGTTATTGGATTTAACCGTTCAACGTATCTTATCTCCCCCCCGGGCCCATAGTAGACACGCTCGATATAGGGTTTACGCGTCTTGCCCTTACCATCTGTAATAAACTTAGTTTGGATTGCTACGATAGAAAATTTAGAGGTGGCACTATCAATTTCTATCAAACCGGGTTCCGGATTAGCGGGATTCGGGTATAAATACCCCACCCCATAGCCTTCCCTGTTCTGCATTTTTACCGGCGCATAAGGAATATGATTATGCTCTTTCAATCGCTTAAAAGCTGCTGCTGTGATGCTGTCGTCATTGCCTTGTTTAATCGCCCATGCCATGTAACTTTCCGCTTTTAGCAGTGAATCAATCTCATCTTTATAAGTATTATAAATGAGCACACTGTCTTCATGCAATTGGCTGGGACTATCAGCACTGACAGCAAGGGTTAACAAAAGCAGGGTAATCATGAAAAGTTAGGCTTAAGTTACTGCGTAGTAAAGATTAGAATAAGGAAGGGGAAATTATCTTTCCATGTGGGGCCAAGAATAAGATTTAGCAGGTAAGACAAAAATAAGAATTACAAAATTTGAAAATTGTATCAGGGTCCTTTTGTGGGTTTTTGCTTTCCCATGCGGAATAACAGGGCGACGTTTAAGCCTATGCTGTAGGGTAGCACCAAATAGCCTGAATATAATTCACCCGGACCCAGCACAGTCTCGGCAGACATACTGAAAGACGCGCCGATTTTCAATAACATATTCTTGTTTACGTTTAACTCTATTCCCGCCCTGGCGTTGAATGACCCATAAAAGGTTGTGCTGCTATCCGCGCGAAACCTGGTGGTAGTGTCGCGAATATAACCTGCGTCCTGCACGTGATAATGTTCCTTACCTGCAAGGGTAACGCCCCCAACAAAACCTACTGCAGTATAAAACCTGATTTTATCTCCATTGGTATGGAGATTTAGCAAAACGGGTATTTCGAGATTGTGATATTTTTTCAAATCATAATCCAGTATAGGGCCTGAGGCGTAATAAACCTCGCTTTGATAAAAATGATACTGCAGGCCGGTTTCAAATCCTATAGTTTTTGGTGCCTGCCAATACAGCCAAAAGCCTCCTGAAAACCCGGGTTTGTCAGGGTAAGTATTGGGAACATCTTTTTTCTTCCTAACTACATCCTGGAACTGCGGCTCCGCATCAATACCCATCCACAAATTATTGGGGATGCGGGTTTTTGGGGCTACAGTATCCTGGTATATGAAGAATTTTTCTACGGTCTTTTCTTTATACACTGCAATTCTGCCGTCGTTTGTTTTTATTGTAACCAGGCTATCCGGTATTTGTTTAAGGATGGTACCTCGTATGATTTGTCCGTTTTTCAGGTAAATTAAATCCTTCCCGTTCTTCTGCGCAAATAGGAAAGTGCAATAAATCATCAGGATAAAAACAGGAATACTTCTCATACTTAACAAGTTCTTTGTTGTTTAATTTGTTTTTGCAAAACCATTTAATTCTATCTGGCTTATATCCTCGAGGTGCATACCACTTTTCCCGATTTTTACGATGGAGCCATTTGCCAGCTGTACATAAATATTTTCTTCAGCATCTTTTGTCATTCCTTTAACGGCGTTATCAGTTAATATTGAATTACGGTTGTTAAAAATTCTGAACCGGTAATTACTCATCAGCACCAGGCCCTTGTCTTTTGTTCCAATCCAAACGTTTCCATCTTTATCACACACCATAGCGGTGATATCATCAGTAGGCAGAGCAGCATTATCAGTGTTGACTGACAGGTACGTATAACCGTCAAACCTGAAAATGCCCTTATCGGTGGCTGCGTAAACATTTCCATTCGGGGTAACGCAGATGGCCGTAATATGATTGGATGGCAAGGCAGCGCTTTCTACCAGGTGCTGAACTTTGGCAGTGTGTTTATTGATAATCCACAAACCGCTGTTAGTGCCAATCCAGTATGCATTATAA
>JBIOHE010000520.1:0-2746 GCA_044448725.1 Sphingobacteriales bacterium
ACCACATTGGACTTATACACAACGGGTTGAAACCCGTTGCTACAAAATGGTTCGGGCCGATGGCTCTTTAATATAACAAAACAGAAAGAGACGTAGTCTCGATCAATCTTATAGCAACGGATTTTAATCCGTTGGATAAATGCAAACAAAAGTAATGAGAACCTTAGGTTCGGCCCATGTAAATATTTAATTATATTGGGCGTGCCGACGGCACTCTACCACATTGGACTTATAAACAACGGGTTGAAACCCGTTGCTACAAAATGGTTCGGGCCGATGGCTCTTTAATATAACAAAATAGCAAGAGACGTAGTCTCGATCAATATTATAGCAACGGATTTTAATCCGTTGAAAAGCCAATGAGAAAGACATTAAGAACCGTAGGTTCGGCTCATATAAACCTTATGCTATTAACAAACCAAACGAAAATAAAATGGCAAATACATATCATCAAATTTATCTGCAAACAATTTTTGCGGTTAAATACCGCAAGGCAGTAATAGAAAAGGAATGGAAAAACCAGCTGTTTGCTGTTATCGGAAATTTAATCAACGAAGCTAATTGCAACACCATTATTGTAAATGGTGTTGAAGACCATGTACATTGTTTTATCGGGTTAAAACCAGTTGTTTCTGTTTCTGAATTAATGAAAACAGTAAAAGCCAAATCATCCAAATATATCAACGATCATTCATTAACCCCCGAACGTTTCGAATGGCAGGAAGGTTATGGCGTGTTTTCATACGGTCAGTCCCAAGTGGACGACGTTTATAAGTATGTACAGAACCAGGAGCTACATCATCAAAAGCAAACATTCAGAGATGAATACCTGAACTTCTTAAAGAAATTTAAAGTTGAGTTTGACGAGCAGTATATTTTCCAGGATATGATATAAAAACAAAAAGAGGCATAGTCCTGGTCAATCTTGCCGCAACTGATTTGCGATTGGTTAACGCTTCCCATTATCAAAATGGCTTCGGGAATTCCACTGTATAATTCGCGCCCGTGCCGGACATATAAAACGAACAAGCCCGAAATTTTTCGGGCTTGTTCGTTAAGATGCAAATTCGGTTACTAAAACATCAACAAATGCATCATCGTATTTATGAATACCTTATTTCGTTATCCATATTTTAGTGCTGATCAGGTCGTTGCCGCCTGTTGCTGCCTGCCAGTTAGCATAATTATAGGTTTGCTCACTGGCGGGGTATTGATAACGGTTATAGCTACCGTAGGTAGTGGTATATCCTGCGGCATTATTAGGGTCAGCAGGTGTTTGTCCGGTTCTTTTCATCAGCGTCCATGCTTCCCAGGGCTGGCGGAACATATCAATCCATTCCTGCCCGTAAATTTGTTTTAACGCATGGGCGGCATTTGTCATATCAAAAGCTACCACAGGATTAGTCAAAAAGGCGTTCATTACAGCGTCGCTTGGTTGGCTGGTAGCCCAGGGATGTGAACTGAACGAGGAGATAGTTGGGTTATTTTGAGCGGCATAGATAGCCTTCGCAGTCCAGAAACTCACCGAGGCATTAACGCCTGCGGTATATTCGTTCATTGCCGTCCCCATATTTACAGCTGTCCCAAGTCCCCTTGCGTACACTTCCGCTTTCATGAAATGCACTTCTGCTGTTGTCATAAACAACTCCGGCATAGTTATATCCCTGGCCCAGAAATAATTAAAGTTTGCATACAAATTGGTGGTAGGCGGATCGCCATCTTTATTCAACCAGTCTTTATCCCTTATTGTACTATTATAGGGCGATCCAAATTCAGCAGGTGTGGCAGGCGTTGGATTTTGAGGAAAGGGGTTCCATTCTCCGGCATCGTTTGGTTCAAAAAATATACTGCATCTTGGGTCAAAGATCCCGCTGCCATCGGTGGCATTCGTGCTGCTCATCCATTGCCACATGGTAGTGCCCATACGCAGGCGGCATTCTGTGCCAAAAGAATATTGCCTTGCCTGCAGGTCCATATTGGGCACATTGCTTCCCGGATATAAACCCACATTGATATTATCCGCATCCAGCAGGGGTTTGCTTAATGCTTCAACAATCTGGGGTGTGGCTTCTGCCTGGTCTTTATCATACATGGTAAGCGCCACGCGCAGGCGGAGGGAATTTGCAAATTCAATCCATTGGGTTATATTATTCTGCAGCAATACATCAGAACTTCCCATAGAATATTGGGTGGCATCAGTAGTGCTTAAATGACTAACGGCCCACTGAAGATCAGTAAGGCAGGAAAGATATACTGCTTGCTGTGAGTCGTATTTAGGCGTTAGTACCCCTTTGTTGTTCGGGCTGTAATCAAGGGCCTTTCCGGCTTCCGAATAAGGTATAGCGCCATATAAATTTGACAGTTTGATAGCCTGGTATGCCTTTAGCACTTTTGCCATGGCGGTTATATTAGTGTAAATGGCAGGGTCCTTGCTGGCGGCGATCACCCCCATCAGCGCTTTGTAATTAGACAGGTTATTATAAAATGAATTCCAGTTTTCGCCCCCGTCTGTGCCATATACATAATCGGCCTTGGTATATACTATACCCTGCTGGGTAATGGGATAGGTCCAGCTATTATAGCTTACCTGGGGGTCGCCAAGTTGCAGATTGGATTCGAAGCCGGTAAATAACTGCTGCACATTCGCAACGGGTGAGTTAAATGGCGGCGTATTGATGGTATCAAAATTTTTGGTACAGGAAGCAACTGCAGCAATCATCAAGATAAAACCCATCCCTTTTAATAT
>JBIOHE010000521.1:0-2740 GCA_044448725.1 Sphingobacteriales bacterium
GCATTAACGCCAATGCATGGCGGCGAATTTACTCACCCCGACATCGCTGCGCTTGCCGACCCTCTCTTCGCTTCGCGGAAAAAGGGTAATTAAAGTATTTTCCGCTAAATTTATTACGTTATCTGATGGATTAGAACGTCTCCGCTTTATTTTTTTTAATTGTTCCAAATGAAAAAATACTTCTCCTTAGTTACGTTCTCGCATACCATTTTTGCCATGCCCTTTGCTTTTATTGGCTTTTTTTTGGCGGTAACCACAACCAATTATCATTTTGAATGGCCAAAACTGGTGATGATGGTTTTATGCATGGTTTTCGCACGTAACTCCGCCATGGCCTTTAACCGCTACCTCGACAGGGACATCGACATAAAAAACCCGCGCACCAAACAACGTGATGTACCATCGGGGCGTATAAGTCCGGCGGCGGCGTTAACTTTTACTATTATTAACTGTTTGTTGTTTGTGGCTACCACCTGGTTTATTAACAGGTTATGCTTTTATCTTTCGCCGGTGGCGTTGCTGGTGGTATTGGGTTACAGTGCTACTAAAAGGTTTACTGCGCTTTGCCATTTGGTATTGGGTTTGGGCTTGTCATTGGCGCCCATTGGCGCCTACCTTGTGGTAACCGGGGCTTTTGCATTAACACCCTTGTTTTTTTCATTTGCCGTTTTATGCTGGGTAAGCGGGTTCGATATTATTTATGCGCTTCAGGATGAAGATTTCGACCGTGGCGAGAACCTGCATTCTATCCCCGCCTGGCTTGGAAAAGTGAATGCTTTAAGGCTGTCAACGTTTTTGCATGTACTGTCGGCGGCTTTTGTTGTAATGCCGGTATTTTATACAAATGTCGGTGTATTGTATTATGCCGGCATCTTATTTTTCTGCGGCATGCTCATCTACCAGCACCTGCTTGTAAAACCCAATGACCTTAGCCGCGTAAACTTTGCATTTATGACCACCAACGGCATTGCCAGCGTAGTTTTTGCCGTTTTCTTTTTGTTGGATAGGTTTGTTACAACTCATGGATCGTCGGCGTTTGATATTCGTATTCATTTTTAACTGATGAATAATAACGATTGTTTTTAATTCATTTGCACATCCGCATATTTGCACATCTGCATATCAAAACCGGTTATGGATCAGTTAAAGGCACTGGATATTTACAGGACACAAATAGAAAAATACATCGTATTAAACGATGAAGAATGGACTGTATTTAAAGATCACCTGAACATTCGCACCTTAAAAAAGAAACAAAATTTTGCCGAACCGGGATTAGTTTGCAATGAGGTTGGCTTTATTATATCAGGTTCTGTAAGGTATTTTAACGTGATCAATGGTGAAGAAATAACCGGTTATTTCAGTTTTGAAAATGAGTTTGCGAGTTCCTACAAGAGTTTTCTGACCAGGCAACCGGCTTTGAATTATATACAGGCGCTGGAACCAACCATACTTGTTACTTTTAGTCAAAAGAGTATGCAACTGATGCTGACAAATCCACTGCTGGCCTATAAAATGGAACGTTTCGGCAGGCTGGTTGCCGAGTTTTATTTAATTTGTTATGAGGAACGGATAACCTCCTTTATCACCAAAACAGCCGAAGAACGCTACCTTGAACTGCTGAGCACCGGCCGCGACATAATACAGCGGATGCCCCAGCATTACATTGCTCATTTTTTGGGTATAACCCCTGTTTCGCTTTCGCGGATAAAGAGGCGGCTTTTGGAAACTGTGAGGTGATTTACGGATTATTGTCTGAATCAGAATTTTCAGAATTTAAGAATTCGCAGAATGCTTATCGTATCGATAAAATTGAATAATGAATCAAGATTCTGAAAATCCTATAATTCTGAAAATTCTGATTCAGACAGAGAAATTTCTTATCTTTTGTTAACGTTTTGGGAAACAATGGCCCTATACCTTTGTACTATACAAAACAAAAGAAACTATGCACACCATATTAGGGGCCGGCGGGGCTGTTGCAAATGCACTTACCCTCCAACTGGCAAACAATAACGAAACCATACGCCTGGTTAGCCGCAAACCAATTGCAACAACCTCAAAAAACATAAGCTGGAAAAAAGCCGACCTGCTAAACTATGCCGAAGTGCTGGAAGCTGCAAAGGGTTCAACCGTGATATACTTATGCGCAGGACTGGTTTACGATAAAAACATTTGGAAAGCACAATGGCCGGTAATTATGCAAAACGCTATAAACGTAGCTAAAGAAACCAGGGCCAGGCTGATTTTTTTTGATAACGTTTATATGTATGGCCTGGTTGATGGCCTGATGACTGAAAATACCCCGAACAACCCATGCAGCGCCAAAGGGGAGATCCGCGCCGCTATTGCAACCAAGCTGATGGATGAAGCAAAAGCCGGGAACATCAACGCCAGTATAGCCCGCGCTGCCGATTTTTACGGAACCGAAACTATGAATGGCTTTTTTGATATGATGGTGCTGGATAAATATGCTAAGAAACAAAAAGCCCAGTGGGTTGGCGATCCTAAAAAGCTTCATAGTTTCAGCTATATCCCTGATATGGGCAAGGGTGTTTACCTGCTCGGACAAAAGCCGGAAAGTGATAACCAGGTATGGCATTTGCCCACCGGGCCGCCACTTACCGGCCTGCAGTTTTTAGAAATAGCGGCCCAGACCTACAAGCTTGAACCAAAATACATGGCTATTAATAAACTAATGCTATGGTCTGTCGGCTTATTCGATAAGTTGATAATGAGC
>JBIOHE010000522.1:0-2733 GCA_044448725.1 Sphingobacteriales bacterium
ATATATAACAACCATACCCGAAATTTAATTTACTTTCACTTACTTTGACCCTGCAATTTTTTTAATAATCAACAGCAGCTGTTAAACTGCCAGCAAATTAAAACGGACCAGGTTACAAAAATATAAAAACAGTTTGAGTGGATAAAAACTTACAATTTTCGGGTTTATGGGCGGTTATTTTAGGTGGCTCAAGCGGCTTTGGGTTTGCTGCGGTTGAAAAACTTGCCTCACATGGTATGAACGTGGCTGTTCTGTACAGGGAAACTTCTGTGACCGAAAAATTGGTAAAAGAGCAATTTATTAGAATAGCCCAATCAAACGCAGTGACCATTCTGCCATATAATATCAATGCGCTTGACCAAAAAGCCAGGGAATTATTTATACAGGAATTTGCCGCGGTCGCCGGTAAACACAGTATTAAATTGTTACTGCACAGTATAGCAAGAGGAAATTTAAAACCACTTGTTAAAAATGAAAAGAAATTTTCCTATCCTGCCGGTGATGAAAACGGAGAAGGTGCAGAGAAGTCCGCAGGTAAAGTTTATGACGTATTGTCTGCCGACGATATACAACTAACTTCTTATGCCATGTCAACAAGCCTGCTTGACTGGACGAGGGCCTTGCTAAACGCCAATATGTTTTATCCTGACGGGCGTATTATTGGCCTTACCAGCGAGGGCGCTCACAAATATTGGGAAGGTTATGCCGCTGTTTCCATCGCAAAAGCATCGTTAGAAAGCCTTGCTATGTATATGGCGGTAGAATTCAGCGCATTCGGCTTAAAAACAAATATTATACAAGCCGGAATTACAGAAACTGCCTCCTTTAAATTGATACCCCGCAGCGAAAAACTTGTTGAAATGAATACCAAAAGAAACCCATTGGGCAGAATGACAAAACCAGAAGACGTTTCCGGTGTTATCTACCTGCTATGTACAGATGAAGCTTTCTGGATTAATGGCGCAATCATCCATGCTGATGGCGGGGAGCATTGCCGTTAAAATAAAATTGAATAAGAAATGGATAACCGTATATTAAATCTTTTGCCTTATAAATCTTCTTTCCGTTTTGTTGACAATATTACTTTACTCAGTGAAGATGAGGTTAGAGGGGAATACACGCTCAAAAATGATGCTTTTTTTTATGAGGATCATTTTGCGGGGAACCCGGTTACTCCGGGCGTAATTATAACCGAAATAATGGCCCAGATAGGCCTTGTTGTTTTGGGGATATTTTTGGTGCTTAAAGAATCGGAATTTAGCCATATCGGGGACGATTCATTATTCCCTTTATTAACTTCCACGGATGTTTCGTTTTATAAAATGGTATTACCAGGGCAAAAAGTTACCGTAGTTTCTAAAAAACAATATTTTCGCTTCGGAAAACTAAAATGTTATATTGAATTGCTGGATGGTTCAAAAGAGCTTGTTGCAAAGGGAATGTTTTCGGGTATTATAAAAAAGATCGACCTCAAAAATGAATAAGCGTATTGTGGTTACCGGGATGGGCGTTGTTTCGCCAAATGGCGTGGGCGTACCGGCTTTTTTGCATGCGATACAAAACGGCATATCCGGGGTGAAATTTATGCCCCGGTATGAAGACCTTAATTTTAGTTGCCGGTTGGCCGGGATGCCTGATTTTAATTGGGATACCTTAAAGGATTATATTTCAGATGTTACTTTTCATGGCTTAAAAGGCACCAATATTGGCTATGGAATAGCAGCAGCATTAGATGCGTGGGCCGATTCGGGGATGGCATACGAAACAGATGAACCAAGATGGGAAACCGGCTGTGTTTTTGGCAACAGTACTGCCGATACCGAGGCCATGAAAAATGTAATAACAAGGGTTGATAATAAAGAAGCCAAAAAATTAGGTTCACGGGTTATAGAACAGGCCATGAACAGCGGCGTCACCTCCTACATAGCAGGCAGATTGGGATTCGGCAATAGGGTGATCACAAATTCAGCTGCCTGCGCTACCGGAACACAGGCTATTTTAATGGGTTATGAGTATATAAAACACGGGTATGCGAAACGGATGCTTGTTGGCAGTGCCGAACACGTTGACCCTTATGTTTATGGCGCCTTTGATTCGATGCGGGTATTATCCAGGAAGTTTAACGACCGCCCGGAACAGGCTTCGAGGCCGATGAGCTTAACTGCCGGCGGGTTTATTCCCGGTTCGGGAGCCGGGGCTTTGATATTAGAGGATCTTGATTTTGCCTTACAGCGAAATGCAAGAATTTATGCCGAAGTTTTAGGAGGATCAGGCAATTCAGGCGGTCAACGATTGGGTGGCACGATGACCGCTGCCAACTCAACTGGTGTAGTCAGGTGTATCAATGATGCGCTGGCAAGTTCCGGCGTTCACCCCCGGCAAATTGACCTGATCAGCGGACACCTAACGGCAACAAATGCCGACAGGCAGGAAATTCAAAACTGGACGCAGGCACTTGGCAGGTCGGGAGATAATTTTCCGCTTATTAACTCCTTAAAGTCAATGATTGGCCATTGCCTGAGCGCGGCAGGTTCAATTGAATCGGTGGCAGCTGTTCTGCAAATAGTGCACCAGTTTGTACACCCCAATATAAACCTTGAAGACCCCAACCCCGAAATTACAAATATGGTGGGCAATGATTGCCTGCCGTTAAAAATGATAAAAAAAGAAGTTAACATTGCAGCTAAAGCTAATTTTGGCTTTGGGGATGTTAATTCCTGTATAGTACTATCA
>JBIOHE010000523.1:0-2724 GCA_044448725.1 Sphingobacteriales bacterium
CAAATATAGATAATTACAGCGCTAAATTGATAATTAGGGATGCAAATCATATTGTCGCTAATCTGCTAATTTTGGCTAAAGCCCATGGGCCTTTGTTTACCCACCCGTCCCTTGAAAGGGACGGCAATGAATTACAAACTACAATTACTTTCATTGCCGTCGGTTTTAACCGACGGGTAAAGAGATTTCAATTAAGGCTTTAGCCGAATTCCGCGGGTTGCCTTAAGATAAACTAAACAGGTTATTCGCAACAAATTGATTTGCGCCCCAACGGACAGGTATTTGGAAATTTATTGCTTTCACCTTTTACCTAAATCCACCAATTAATCCTTCGGCTTACTCAACAAATTCACAAACAAACGGTACGCTCCGGGCACCCCTGCAGGTAATTCCCTGAAAAATGCCAGCGAAGTATAAACAAACCTGCCTTTGCCATAATCACACACTATAAGCCCGCCATTATTGGACGACTCACCCGGGTCGTTCATTTGTAACGGGGTTTTGTAATTGGCATCAATATCGCTTAGGAAATATAATCCGCGCTCCTGTATCCAGCCGTTAAAATCATCCTGGCTGATTACATTCGGATAAGTTAACACCGGGTTTTGCGGATCAGTCACAGTAATTTTCGCATCCTCATCGGTAACCCTGCGGTTAACTACGCTAAATGGGTAGGGACCTATTTGTTTTGTTGCAAGCCCATTATTATTGTTGTATTGTACCACCAGGTTGCCGCCGTTTTTCACGTAATCAAGCAGTTTTGGTTGTTCCACTGCAAGGCGGGGGTTCACATTATAGGCCCGCACCCCTGTGATTATCGCGTCATAACCGGAAAGGTCGCCATTAAGGATCTCGTTTTCGCTAAGCGTATGTACCTCGTAGCCTACCTGTTTAAGTGCATCAGGCACAAGGTCACCCGCGCCGGGGATATAGCCGATCTTTTTACCGGCAATTTTTAAATCAAGATCGATCAGCTTTGCTTCTGCGGGTGGAAATAAGGTAATATTGGGAATATGATCGTAATTGATATGCTGTATCCCCATAGAAAACTGCTTTCCGTTCACATCAACAACAGCTTCAAGTTTAGTGGTTTTTGGTTGATCATTTGCCGGGCTAACCGTAAAACTTACAGACCATTCATCGCCTTTATTTTTTCCGGAAAAACTGATCTTATCAGGGCTAACCTT
This sequence comes from Sphingobacteriales bacterium, assembly GCA_044448725.1. Classification (GTDB taxonomy): domain Bacteria; phylum Bacteroidota; class Bacteroidia; order Sphingobacteriales; family Sphingobacteriaceae; genus Mucilaginibacter. The sequence goes on from JBIOHE010000523.1 coordinate 1,188, forward strand.
CCAGCCCGCCATTGGTTTTATGCTGATGCTTCCGCTGGCTTTGGTGAAACTTTGTAATTTTATTTCGATATTTTGAGGTGTTTTTGAGTTGAAGATGTAGTTTTTAGCCGTTAGATTGGCGGTAACGGGCGGCGCGACAACAAGCGGTTCATATATTTCACCTTTTGCAGGATCAACGTATTTGTACTCAATTGGCCTCTCAAATTCAAAGTCCTTATTTAAAATGGAGAATGTTAGTTTGGTTGTATAAGGAATATTTTCAGGAAGCGTTTTTTGATCGAAATTTTTCAACCTATCCAATGCATCTTCATAATTTGTAATTTTAATACTGTCTAAATAGTCAATATTATATGTTCCATTGCCATGACTATATTTTAGCCAATAAGGTTGAGTCATTTTACCTGGTCTAAATTTATAATCAAAATCTCGCAAAGAATTCCTTATGGTGTCTTGATTAACTAAAGTAGTAGGAAATACTTTCCAATCATCCCTATAACTTGGATAAACAATCTTTCTTAATTGCGGGTGATTATTGCCTCTAACCATGACTTGTGTTTTTACGGTTACAGTATCTCCTAAGGCGTACATTGGTTTCGCAGCATAACTCTCAAACCATAATCCCGCACACGCAGCAATCAAATCATTCACCTCTTTAGTTTTTTGCATTCGCCAGTATTCATCTTTAGCCCGGTCAATTTTATCCGATAATCTAACCAATGCAGGTACTGATTTATCAGGATGGTCAATATCAAAATCTTTACGGATCTTTTCCACTTCCGGTCCTATGGCTTCTCCTCCTTTTACACGGCCCCAGGATGTATTCACACCATCCATAAGTTCATTATGCGGGGCATCACCCAAAATAGTTTTAAAATACTCAAATGCTTCGCCGCGCTGTTTTGCAGAGCCGAAGCCCTGTGTTTTATGGTTCGAGCGGCTTTCGGCAGCTATTTCACCATAACCTTTGCCTATTATCGGGTTATAAACGCCCACATCAATTTTAAATTGGTCGGGGCTGGTGGTATTAATAGTGCCAAAACTAAAGGTGTTCCATAATAAACGTTTGGCCTGCCAGGTTTTTACATATTGCAATTGTTCGGGGAAACGGGTGGAATCCGCTGCAGCGGAAAAGGCTTCCTTCGCCAGTATGGCCGAAGCTGTATGGTGCCCGTGGCCGCCCTCGCCTGTAGTAGGGAACCTGCATATAATTACATCAGGCCTGAACTTACGGATCACCCAAACCACATCGCCCAACACTTTTTCTTTATCCCATATTTTTAAAGTTTCACCCGGCCCTTTTGAAAAACCAAAGTCATTTGCACGGGTAAAAAACTGTTCTGCTCCATCCACTTTCCTTGCTGCCAGCAGTTCCTGCGTACGTATCAACCCTAAGAGCTCGCTTTGCTCATTGCCTAATAAATTCTGACCGCCGTCGCCGCGTGTCATCGACAGGTAACCGGTACGATAGTGCTTCTCCTGCGCCAGGTAAGCCAGCAGGCGTGTATTTTCATCGTCGGGGTGTGCAGCAACATAAAGC
>JBIOHE010000524.1:0-2723 GCA_044448725.1 Sphingobacteriales bacterium
CATTGGTTATAAAGTAAACAGTTGCTGGTTGCTTTTTATTCAATTTGCTGTGGTAAATAGTTCATTTTGAAAAAAAATTATAAAAATTTTAACAAAATGTGATGAATTTTATAAAAAAAGTTTAAATTCGCCTCGATATTTGTATATAACGTTACAAAAAACACGAATTGAACCAATTTTTATAAAATCATTAGACAATGGCAACTAAACTTGAGTACATTTGGCTTGATGGCTACAAACCCACACAAAGCCTGCGCAGCAAAACTAAAATTGAATCAGATTTCAGCGGTAAATTAGAAGACTGTCCTAACTGGAGCTTCGACGGTTCTTCAACAGAACAGGCGCCCGGAGGTTCTTCAGACTGCGTTCTTAAACCTGTTTTTATTTGTAAAGATCCCGGAAGGCTTGATGCTTACCTGGTAATGTGTGAAGTACTCGACTCTACAGGCCAGCCGCACGTGTCAAACGGCCGTTCTTTAATTGAAGATGACGATAATGATTTCTGGTTTGGTTTTGAGCAGGAGTACTTTTTATGGGACCCTGAAACCGATAAACCTCTTGGTTTCCCGGCAGGTGGTTACCCTGGACCACAAGGCCCTTATTACTGTTCGGTAGGCGCTAAAAATTCTTTCGGCAGAGAAATAGTTGAAGAGCATTTGGATACCTGTTTAGAAGCTGGTTTAAATGTTGAAGGTATCAACGCCGAAGTTGCTGCCGGTCAGTGGGAATTCCAGATCTTCGCCAAAGGCGCTAAAGAAGCAGGTGACCAGATTTGGGTTGCCCGTTATTTACTTGAAAGAATAGGTGAAGCTCATGGCGTATCTATCAACTGGCATTGCAAACCGCTTGGTCAGTTAGACTGGAACGGTTCGGGCATGCATGCTAACTTCTCAAACACTACTTTAAGGACTTGCGGCAGCAAAGAAACTTACGATATCATTTGCGAAGCTTTCCGTCCGGTAATAGCTGAATGTATTGCTGTTTATGGCGCTGATAACGATCAGCGTTTAACCGGTAAACACGAAACAGCTTCTATTCACGATTACAGCTATGGCGTATCTGACCGTGGCGCTTCTATCCGTATCCCATTGTACACAGTTCAAAAAGGCTGGAAAGGTTACCTGGAAGATCGTCGTCCAAATTCAGCTGCCGATCCATACAAAGTTGCTGCTGTAATTATTAAAACCGTAAAATCGGCTAAAGTTTAATTTTACTAACTAAACTAAATATAATACCAGGTCCCCTGATTGTAAAAGATCAGGGGACTTTTTAGTTTATTACTGTTCCCGTTGTTTGGTCCCAGCAAACAATACCCGGTAATTTTTTTATTGTTTCACGCATTATATTTAACTTGCTTAAATTGCCGCCGGTAATTAATCTACACATCATGAATGAAGACCAGATTGTAACCTACCTTAAAGAAAACGATATAAAGAAAATAAAATTTGCCTTTGCCGATATTGACGGCGTTTTACGGGGCAAAATAATCCACCATAAAAAATTTATTGATGGCCTTAAAAACGGCTATGGCTTTTGCGATGTGGTATTTGGCTGGGACAGCAGCGATGCCTGTTATGATAATGTGGAGCTTACAGGCTGGCATACCGGCTATCCCGACAAACAATGCCGCATTGACCTCTCCACCTTCAGGACTGTTCCGTGGCAGGAAAATATCCCTTTCTTTTTGGGTGATTTTAGTGCAGCTGATGGTAACGACCTGCCGGCATGCAGCCGCAGCTTGCTGAAACGGATAGCAAAAGAATGTGAAGAAATGGGCTATCATCCCGAATTTGCGCAGGAGTTCGAATGGTTTAATTTCAGGGAAACGCCCCAAAGTTTACAGGAAAAGAGTTTTACGAAACTGGAAAACCTAACCCCCGGTATGTTTGGTTATTCAATTTTGCGGACTTCGGAAGAGGGTGATTTTTATAACGACCTGTTTAACCTGTTGTACCAGTTTGATGTGCCGCTGGAAGGTCTGCATACCGAAACCGGTCCTGGTGTTTATGAGGCTGCCATTTTGCACGATCACGTTTTGGCTGCTGCCGATAAAGCGGTGTTATTTAAAACTGCTGTTAAAGAGATAGCTTATAAACACGGCATTATGGCATCCTTTATGGCCAAATGGAACGAAAAACTGCCTGGTTGCAGCGGCCATATCCACCAAAGCTTATGGAACAAAGACCAATCTGAAAACCTGTTTTACAGTGCAACTGATGCGCAAAATATGAGCGAACTGCACAAGCATTACCTTGCAGGTCAGTTACATTGCCTGCCGCATATTTTACCAATGTATGCGCCAACCATAAACAGTTATAAACGTTTGGTTGAAGGCGCCTGGGCGCCAACTACCATTACCTGGGGGCTTGATAACCGGACCACTGCATTGCGTGTGCTGCATCCATCCGAAGGTTATACCCGCCTGGAAACCCGCATTCCCGGTTCTGATACCAATCCATATCTTGCTATGGCAGCCGCCCTTGCATCCGGTTTGTATGGTATAAAAAATAAACTGCCGTTAACTATACCGGCAACAGCGGGTAACGGCTATCAGGATAAAAGAAATGGCAGCCTGTCTTCAAATTTGTTTGATGCGGCAACAATTATGAAAGATTCGGCCATTGCGAATGAATTGTTTGGCGCACCTTTTGTTGAGCACTTTACCCAAACCCGTCTTTGGGAATGCAGGCAATTTGCCAAAAGCGTAACAGACTGGGAATTAA
>JBIOHE010000525.1:0-2705 GCA_044448725.1 Sphingobacteriales bacterium
GGATGCAAAAAACAGCGGTAAAAACATGCTGCAATTATACCAGGGAGGGATTGGCCTTCCAAACCGCGACTATTATTTTAACACTGATCAGCATAGCTCAGACATAAGGACCGACTACCAGGAAAAACATTTACCGATAGTTTATAAATTATCAGGCCTGAGTTCGGATGAAGCCTTAGCTGCAAGTAAAAACACCTGTAGCATTGAGAAATTTTTAGCGGACAGCTCAAGGAAGCTGGAGGACCTGCGCGATGCTTATCATAATTACAATAAAATGCCCCTGAGCGGGCTGAGCAAACTTGCCCCGGATATTAACTGGAAAAGCACGTTTGAGAAAATGGATTATAAAAATGCGGATACTGTAATTGTTGGTCAGCCCGAATATTACAGGGCATTAAACAAAGCGCTTAAAGTCTTTAGCATGGCAGACTGGAAAAACTACCTGCGCAAAAATCTCATAACAGCATTCAGCGCCAGTTTGAGCAAACCATTTGACAGGGAAAATTTCAGGTTTTACGGCGCCGTGCTGTATGGAAATAAAGCGCAACTGCCCCGCTGGAAACGGGTTTTGGATGCCGAGAACGGGTTAATGGGCGAAGTGCTCGGCCAGATCTTTGTAAAGGAATATTTTAATGAACAAACCAAGGAACGTTATGTAAACCTGGTAGAAGCCATGCGAACCAGCTTCAAAGAGCATATTGAAAAACTCGGCTGGATGAGTGCTCAAACCAAGCAAAAGGCTTATGATAAACTGGCGAAAGTAAATCCTAAAGTAGGCTACCCCGATCATTGGAAAGATTTTTCGTCGCTGACCATCGACCGCGGGCCTTATGCGCTGAATATAATGAGGGCCAACAATTTCTGGCACCGGTACAATGCCGCTAAATTGGGTAAACCTGTTGACCGTACCGAATGGGATATGACGCCGCAAACTTACAATGCCTATTATAACCCTTCGAATAATGAAATTGTATTGCCGGCCGCGCAATTCCTGATTCCCGGTATTAAGGATGAGGATATTGACGATGCGGTAGTTTATGGTTATGCAGCGGCTTCTACCATAGGCCATGAAATGACCCATGGCTTTGACGACCAGGGGAGGCAGTATGATGCCAAAGGAAATTTGAAAGAATGGTGGCTGCCGGAGGATTCGGTAAAGTTTACCAAACGTGCACAAATGCTGATCAATCAGTTTAACGGTTACAGCATTTATGGCCAGCATATTAACGGCAAAGCAACCCAGGGTGAAAATATTGCCGACCTGGGAGGAATAGTTATAGGTTTGGACGCTTTTAAGAAAACGGAACAATACAAAGAAGGAAAACCAATAAACGGACTTACGCCGGTTCAGCGATTTTTCCTCGGTTATGCTTTAGGTTGGCTCGGGCAGGAAAGAAAGGAAGCGTTGCTAAGCCAGATCCTTACAAACGAACATGCCCCCGGTTTTATGCGTGTAAACGGACCCTTTACCGATGTGCCGGAGTTTTACGAAGCTTTTCATATTAAAAAAAGCGATAAAATGTGGCTGGAGCCAGATAAAAGGGTAAAGATATGGTAATATTTTAATGCTGCCAGCTCCTCTATCAGGGCTCCTTTACACATGGGCGATGGTTTTTTCTATATTTGCCCTATGCAGGTATTAGCATTATCAATAGGGCAGCATATTGCCATTGAATTTAATCAGACAACACCCTTAGAGTGGATTGGCGCAATAACCGGTATTGCCTGCGTTTACCTGGCCGCAATACAAAACATCTGGAACTGGCCTGTGGCCATCATCAGCGTTTTGGCCTATACCATTGTTTTTTATAAAAGTATGCTTTATGGCGACGCCGGGTTGCAGGTGTATTTTCTTGGAACAAGCATTTATGGTTGGTATTTTTGGTTGAAGAAAAAAGAAAGAAATGAAAAGCCTGTGACCAGCTTAAATACAAAAGAATATGTACTGGTAATTATCGTTACAGTTATTCTTTCACTTTTACTGGGCTTATTTTTAAAGAAATTTACGCCTACCAATGTGCCGTATATTGATGGCTTTTGCACTGCGGTTAGTTTTATAGCGCAAATATTAATGACCCGCAAAGTGCTGCAAAACTGGGCCCTTTGGATTTTGGTTGATATCTGTTATGTGCCCCTGTACATTTACAAAAACTTATATGTTACGGCAATACTGTATATAATTCTGTTGGTACTGGCCTGGTTGGGCCACCTTGACTGGAAAAGGGGATTTAAAAAAGATGTAGGGACCGTACCAGATGGGCAATTTTTGGAAACAAGGTAATTAAATTGCTAAATTAAATAATGCAAAAATCCGAAATCCTTAAAATAGCCATAGTAGGCCCCGAATCAACCGGCAAATCAACCATGTCTGCCTACCTGGCTAAACATTATAATACCGTTTGGGTACCTGAATATGCACGGGAGTATTGCGAAAAACTAATTGCGCCGCCTACCTGGCAGGATGAAGTAAATATGTTTTACGGGCAGTTAGCCCTTGAAAAAGAACTATTACCGCAGGCAAACAACCTGCTGATCTGCGATACTACTTTTATTACGGTAAAGATCTGGAGCGATTATACTTTCGGCAAATCGCCGCAGGAAGTACTCGATAAATTACCTGCACATCCTTATCACCTTTACCTCCTTTTAAATATCGACCTCCCCTGGGAAGAAGACCCGCTCCGTGACTTCCCTAACATGCGCGA
>JBIOHE010000526.1:0-2694 GCA_044448725.1 Sphingobacteriales bacterium
GGTATGGATAAGGGCGTGATGGAGGTGAACAATCAAACGATGGGTATTGATGCAAGCCAGTCTATTCAGGGTACATCTTCATTTTCTGATAATGACGGCTATATAATTTTTACACTACAACAGCGGCCTGACCTTCGCCAACCTAAACCAGATGCGATTAAGATTGATGTATGGAGCCATAAGGATACTATCATTCAGTCAACTCAATCCTATTTACAGAAAAAGCCCAAAACTTATTGGGCTATTATCGGTACAGAAGGCGGTAGATTGATCCACCTTCAAAGTGATTATCAAAGCTGGAAAGGATTGAAAGGTGATTTTGCTGTAATTGCAAAGACTGGAAGTCAGATAAATGGTGACAGGTTTTGGGAGGCCGATTACAGGGTCGATAGCAATTGGCTGTTGTCATTGAAAGATGGAACCCGAAAATTATTAAAAACAAGGGGGGATGAGACCCAGACTCATTTTTGGTTTTCCCCTGATGGTAATTACCTGGTTTATTTTGACCTGGAGGAACAATGTAATTATTTTAGTTATAACCTTAGAACCGGTAAGCTTGTGAAGATATCAGCCGGGATACCCGCTTGGGAATTAGGAATGGGTGGGGAATATATTCGTCCTAGTAAACCAATTTGGAGGGTTGGTATAGCGGGATGGTTAAAAGGGGAAGATGGACTTCTGGTGTACAGTAATTATGATATCTGGCAACTAGACCTGGAAGGTAAAAAAGCTCCTATAAACATTACCAATGGATATGGGCGTTCACATCATATCCAACTAAGACTGGCAGCACGCACGAATACATTTGATAATGTTGGGGATGTTCCCATTTTAGCACAGAAGGATTCTTTATTATTGAATGCCACTAATATGTTGAACAAGCACAACGGGTTTTACCGAAAAGTATTGGGTACAATAGCTCCCCTAGAATTATTGTATATGGGTCCCTGCGTACTTGAAATGACTGTAGAATCAGATGGTGACCATGGAATGAGGCCAATCAGGGCCGCAAATACAAATACCTGGATAGTGAAACGGCAAACTGCGACCGAAGCTCCTAATTATTTTCTTACTAGCGATTTTAAAGGCTTTAAACCCTTAACCGATTTGCAACCACAGAAGGGGTATAATTGGTTGACGGCTGAACTTGTCAATTTTAAACAATTAGACGGGACCATGAGCCAGGGGGTATTATACAAGCCGGAGAATTTTGATCCAACTAAAAAATACCCTGTTATTATAGGATTTTACGAACAATTCTCAAACTTCCTGTACGAGTATAGAGAGCCTGAATATTTAGAATCACCTTATATTGAAGTTCCCTGGCTAGTAAGCCATGGTTACCTGGTATTTTTGCCTGATATTTATTTCACCAAAGGTAAATGGGGGCCAAGCACCGTAAACACAATTGACGGAGCTGCCAAATACTTAAATAAACTGCCCTTTGTAGATGGTAAGCATATGGCAGCCACAGGTCACAGCAATTCAGGGCGTTTTGGCTCTTACCTACTCACTCATTCCCGTTCGTTTGCAGCCATGTCGGTTGGATCAGGTACAACTGATCTCATAAGCCAAGCTTTATCATTGTATGATCCAGGTAAAGGCCACAAAGAAGAAAGCCTGTTGGGGTGGGCTGAGGTTGAAGCCGTTGGAACAGGATTGGGAAATCTCTGGAAAAACAAGGATTTATGGCTGAAACAAACATCAGTTCTCAGTGCGGACAAAGTAGTCAGCCCTGTGCTTTTTTTTTACTGTAAAGGAGATGGCACAGGAGATAGGCAGGGAGTAGAAATGTTTATTGCACTGCGGCGCCTGGAAAAGAAGGCATGGTGGCTACAATATGATGATGGAAAACATACGGTTTCCGGGAAAGACAGTAAGGATTTTACAATCCGCTATACCCAGTTTATGGATCATTACCTGAAAGGAGCGCCTGCGCCTTGCTGGATGACTGAAGGCATACCTGCAAAACTGAAGGGAATTGAGAGCCGGTATGAACTGGATCCGGAGGGGAGTTGTGGAAACAATTGTCCGGTATGCAAAAAACTTCATACTAATAAAACTGATAACACAAAACTTTCTTCAACATTGAAAACCCAATAACATCAAATAAATAATTAACCACCAGTGTCTTCCGAATCAAGTTCGGGACAGGCTACGCCAGCGGAGACATTTAAAAAAAATAAGACTAATGAAAAAAATACAGCTCAGTTTTCTCGCAGTATTACTTGGAGCAACAACATTCGCACAAAAAGCAGATTTTTCGGGTATATGGATACTCCAGGAAAAAACGCTTATAGCAGGCCCTGATTATGCTAATGGAGTACCTAAAAAAATAACAATAAATCAAACAAAAGATTCCATCACTATTACAAGAGTGAGTCAGGGTGAGAATAATGATGAGATCACTATAGTAACTGCTGCACTTAACGGTGAACCTATTGTAATGGTTACCCGCCCAACCAGGAAAAGATCAACAATAGTCTGGTTGAATGCTGATAAAAAAGAATTTACAGAGACGGCTGCTTTCACAAATGATGGAGAACAAAAGCCAGATTTGAAAATCATCTATACATGGTCTTTAACAGACGAAGGAAATACAATCACATTATTAAGAGAAGATGAAGACTTTTCAAATGGTGAAAAATTTCAGATGAAAGGTCTGTATAAAAAACAATAACAGCTTAATAAAAC
>JBIOHE010000527.1:0-2677 GCA_044448725.1 Sphingobacteriales bacterium
ACCAATGGGTTACTCGTACATATCTTCGGTAAAATTGCTGCTGCTTTTATTTACCTTGTCTTTTAACCCTTGATTCGCATTAATCATTATTTTCGCTATTGCAATTTTTGCGTGGTCGTTAAATTCCTGCGAACCTGCGAAAGCGGTTAAAGACGCCGCCGCGACACCACCTTCAAAAGATAGCCTGATTAAACGTGGCAATTATCTTGTAGTTACGTTGGGTTGCAATGATTGTCATTCGCCCAAAAAAATGGGGCCGCAGGGGCCATATATCGATTCGGCGAGAATGTTGTCAGGCTTTCCCTCAACAGCGCCCATTCCTGTAGCTGGCGCCGGGGATATCAAAAATGGTTTGGTTGTATTTAGCGGCGACCTCACTGCAGCCATCGGCCCATGGGGAACATCTTTTTCAGCCAATATTACGTCCGACGCAACCGGGATCGGCAGCTGGAAGGAAGATCAATTTAAATACGCACTGCGCCACGGTAAATATAAAGGCCTTGAAAGCGAACGCTCACTGCTGCCGCCAATGCCATGGCAGGATCTTACTAATCTAAACGATTCTGATATCCAGGCCATTTTTACTTATCTGCAATCAACAAAACCGGTTAATAATGTGGTGCCTGCGTTCAGGCCGGCTGGGAAAAGCTGATGGGCTATTTTGCGTGATAACTGTGATGGAACAATTGGCAAGGGGCCTCAGGTAATAAAGAGATGAAAAAGAAATTAAATAAAGCAACCAAATATTTGATTAAAAGTAAAGCAAATAAAAAGCGCTTATTGCATGCTATTGCCGAAATGAATAGGGGTGTGTTTTATGAACATAAGCTTATAGAAGAATTTCATCCTGTTGTTTTAAAATAAGAACTTCAACTTACCCACCAAGCTTTTTCCAGGTGCAATGTCACACGCGCCCGTGTAATGGCGGTGTACCACCATTTGCATAGCTCGTTGGGCGGCATACCGTACATGCTTTTGTCGAGGAAAAGATAAACCTGCGACCATTCACCGCCCTGGGCTTTGTGGCAGGTAACCGCATACCCATACGTAGCGCGTAAGCAATTCAAAAATTCGTCTTTAAGCATGTGCTCTTTGTATTTTGCTGAGTTCGCGGCTATGCCTTCTGTTCGCATCCTATAGCTGAAATCGACCATTAGCCTTTTGGACTGTTCGTTACTGAAATTTCCGGTTGTGCCATTCAGAATATCAAGCGACAGCAGCAGATTATATTCTTTGTCTGACGAAATGGATTTCACCCTTACGTCCTGAAATTTCAGGGTTTCCACATACTTAATTTCACCGAGCTGAAGGATTTCCACAAAATCGCCGTTTGATAGCGGCACTGCGTAGTTATTTTGGGTCACCAGCAGCACATCTTCCACTTGCAGCGGAATATCCATCATGCCGAACCGGTCGCGGCGCAAGGCACGGTTAATTTGCTGCACTTTTTTGTTGCTTCTGGCAATCGCAAGCATTTCGTTAGCGTCAGAATTTCTGTAAGCATCGGAATAATGGGTAAATAACGACTGTTCGGTAGCGTGAAGCACTACATTCGCCAGGTTTGCTGCCGGCAGCTTCGGCCTTGCCATAAAGGTTTTATAGTCGGCCATCTTTCTCACCTCTCCGGCTAATTTCAAAATGTCATTTGTTGCATCTGTTCTTTCTATCATTTTCAGGGTAACTGCAATGGCATTTCGTTGATTATCACGTAACCACTTAATGTTTAAGGCAGGACTGAAAGATTGGCCAACGGGCGGCAGTTGGCAGGGATCACCTACGAAGATCACTTTATTTTTGCCTACAACTTCAAAAAAGTCGCTTAAAAGAACACTTGAACCGAATGTTGCAAAAAATGCAGTGTCGGTAAAATCGCCGGATAGCATTGACGCTTCATCAACAATATATAAAATCTTGTCCTGGTCGGGTATGCGGGTTGCAAACTGCAGCGACATCTGGCCCCTGTCTGTCGGTTTATCACTAACAAACATCGATTCATCAATGCCGTCAACCTTGCTGAAATGATAAAGTTCGCCATGAACGGTTTTAGTAGTAAACCCGGTTTTACCGCGCAGCACAGCAGCCGCCCGCCCGGTTGAAGCCAGCATACAAAATTTATACTCCTTTTTTTCGAGCCAATTGCCCAATAGTTGCATCAGGAAAGTTTTGCCGGTTCCGGCATAGCCCTTTAAAACAAAGGTGTCAGCAACAGGATGATCCAGAAAGCTCCGGATCGCTTTGAAGGCTGCCTTTTGATCAGGGTTAAGCGTTGGTTTAGGAGCAGTTTCCATTTATATTTCTGTTGCAGACTGGCATGTTGCGTGCTAAAATATCAACAAAAATGGGGTTATGCAAATAGCAGGCCAATGTCATTTGGGAATCAGTGATAGGGAAGGCCTGATCGGGAATTTAAAAGACCTTAAATAGGAAGTTTTCTGAATCGGGTCCTGTTGTCTTCAATTGTTATGATAAAATCTCCTTCCAGTTGATCAGAAAATTCTTCAAACAACAATTCGAGCTTTTTCTGGATATTAACGGGAGTGAAAACTGATGTTCTGAATTGTATAACCGATGCCTGTTGAGTTTTATTGAACGCCAGTAATTGGCCAAAATCCATATCCGACGTTAAGATAATCCTTTTCTCATTAACAGCCTTTTCAAGTATGGATATATCCTGGAG
>JBIOHE010000528.1:0-2670 GCA_044448725.1 Sphingobacteriales bacterium
ATATACACCAATGAACTAATGAACCAGTGAACTACTGAACTACTTATTTTTTTCAGCAAATTCCTGCATGGCGTCAATCAGTACATATACACTGGTGATTGGCAATGCGTTATAAATTGAAGCCCTGAAACCGCCAACACTCCTGTGGCCTTTAATGCCAACTATGCCTTTTTCGTCGCATAGTTTAAGGAATGGTTTTTCATGTTCCGGGTTTTCTGTTACAAAACAAACATTCATGTGCGAGCGGTCTTCAACTGCACATACGCCTTTAAACAAGGGGTTACGGTCAATTTCTCCGTATAACACCTTTGATTTGGCAATGTTTTCCTTTTCAATGGCTTCAACGCCGCCTTTTGATTTTAACCAGTTAAGGGTAAGCATAGAAACATATATGGCAAACACCGGTGGCGTGTTATACATGGAGCCGCCTTCAATTTGTGTTTGATAGTTAAACATTGCCGGTATTTTACGACCTGTTTTTCCTAAAATATCATTCTTAATAATTACCAGTGTAACCCCGGCAGGTCCCATATTTTTTTGAGCGCCTGCATAGATAAGGCCAAAATCAGCAACATTGATTTTGCGGCTGAAAATATCTGATGACATATCACATACTACAGGTACCGGTGACTCGGGGAAACTTTGTGACTGCGTTCCGTAAATGGTATTGTTCGACGTTATGTGGAGGTACGCAGCATCCGCAGGTATGGTAAAATCCTTAGGAATGTAAGTAAAATTGGCCTCTTTTGATGTAGCCACAACAACGGTTTCGCCAAAGTATTTTGCTTCTTTGAGTGCTTTATTTGCCCAAACACCTGTTTCAAGGTATGCAGCTTTGCCGCCTTCGGGTAGTAAATTATAAGGGGCCAAAGCAAACTGGGTGCTTGCACCGCCCTGTAAAAAAAGCACAGAATAACCTTCAGGTACGCTGAATAATTCTTTAACCAGCTTTACCGCCTCATCCAAAACAGCTTCAAACTCAGCCGAACGGTGCGAAATCTCCAATATTGAAAGTCCGATACCGTTAAGATCAACAACCGCTGCTGCTGCCTGTTTTAAAACTTCGTGGGGTAAAATGCCTGGTCCGGCGCCAAAATTATGTTTCATTTTATTTAATTGTTTTTAATGATAATGAAGCTATCACGAGCTTATACTTAATTTGAGCAGATGCTCATGATGATTTCATATTGGTTATATAATTGGTATGGTGTACTTTATCAAATTAACAAATCTGCATTAAGACGGGTCGAAGTTAACTAATTTGATAATAATTATTAAGTTTATTTGCTTTTTTTGAAATTTTATACAATTAACAGACATTTATACCTTATAATTTTAAATATTAAAAAAATCAGGTGCTTTTATTGACAGGCTTATATTATAAACCCTGCGATGCAACCGGGGTTTTTAAATAAGCTATAGCGACCGCCGGTTCAGGCGCCGAAAAAACCGAGTTCCCGGCAACCAGAACATTAGCACCCGCTTCAATAAGCTTCGCAATATTATGCTCATCAACACCGCCGTCAACCTCTATCAGCAGGCCGGGATTATGTCTGGCGCTTAGCTCTTTAATATCTTTTAACTTCTTGTAGGTATGTTCTATAAAACGCTGCCCGCCGAAGCCGGGGTTCACCGACATAATCAATACCATATCAAGGTCGCCAATTATATCCTCTAATAAAGTTACCGGGGTATGCGGGTTGAGCGCTACGCCGGCACGGCAGCCAAGTTCTTTTATGTACTGTACGGTACGGTGTAAATTGGGGCATACTTCATAATGTACCGTTATCCCGGCGGCACCTGCATCCTTAAAGTTTTTTAAATAACGGTCGGGATCCACAATCATTAAATGCACATCCAGCGGCTTTTTAGCATGTTTATTTACAGCCTTAACAACAGGGAACCCAAAGGAAATATTAGGAACAAAAACGCCGTCCATAATGTCCACATGCACCCAATCAGCTTCGCTGTTATTTATCAGTTCGATATCACGTTGCAAATTGGCAAAATCAGCGGCTAAAATTGATGGTGCTATGAGGTGCTTCATGGAGCAAAGATAGAGATTAGAGGTTAGAGATTGGAGATTGGAGGAAGTTTTTTTGGTTTGACAATTGAATTTATTAACTGATCTCTAATCTCCAGCCTCTAACCTCTGACAAAGCCTCAATCACAATTCAGCAGCAGATCATAATACTTTTGCATTAAAATAAGGTCGTAGTCCACCAGCGAAGCATAGGCCTCGTTTACAAGCTCATTCAGTATGGATGAGCCCAACTGTCCGGCCCCATCCGGGATGGCGTCATAATATTTTATTAATTCTTTAACCCTGATGATCTGATAGAGCAACAACTGGACTAAATCTTCCTGCGAGCCCAAACGCATACCTTCGGCGTTATTATTGATAAAATCTAACGGATCGTTATTACTTGCAGGGGTCATTTCTTAAATAAGGGGCGTGTTAATTAGTTTATGCACTAACTTTTAAGAGTAAAGAACTAAAAAGAACTGATTATGTTTTAAAATATTTGAAATAAAAATAGAAAAAAATCTGTAGAAACAGCAATGCCTTCAAAAAGAAGGCATTGCTGTTTCTGTTGGGTTGGCTTTTTGCCTCACCCTGCCCTCTCCAAAGGAGAGGGTTTAACAAAGAGCGAAGTTAAAGTCCTCTCC
>JBIOHE010000529.1:0-2670 GCA_044448725.1 Sphingobacteriales bacterium
GTAATGATATCTGCAACCTTTTCTCCAGCTGTAGAATCTCTTGCAAACAAGATATTTAAAGGGAAACCGGTGCGTCTCGAGGCAGGGACTAATGCTGTACCTTCACAGATAGAATATTTTGTAATACAATCGGATCCCACCAAAAAGGATGAACTTTTGGAGCAGTTGGTCAAAAATAATCCACAGGCGAGCGCGATAGTCTTTTGCAATACCCGCGATAAATGCGCGGAAGTGGCGGGTCTTCTTTCGGAGACTGGCGTTCCGGCTGGCTTATTACATGGCAAACTGGAACAGAAAGACCGTGATAAAGTGATGGCGCAGTTCCGTAACGGATCATTGCGGATTTTGATAGCCACTGACCTCGCGGCACGGGGGATTGATATCACGAGCCTTGATATGGTTATAAACTATGAATTGCCCGGTCATGAAAGTGAATTTATGCATCGCACCGGGCGCACGGCACGGGCTGGGAATACCGGGAAGGTGTATTCATTGGTGAGTGCGAGAGAAATGTCGAAACTGGATGCGTGGATACCAAAATATACTGTTATTAATACGAAAGAAATTTTTGAGGGTATTAAAACGGGAAATACTAAACCTGCGACCAAAATGGTAACCATTCATCTTCATGCCGGCAAGAAAGAAAAGATCAGCCAGGGCGATATCGTTGGCGCTTTAACGGGTGAAGCGGGCCTTGAAGCCGGTGATATAGGTATTATAGAATTGTTTGATCATTTCAGCTACGTAGCAGTTTCACACTCCAAATCCAAAAAAGTCCTTGAGCGCCTTAATGAGGGGAAAATCAAAGGGAGGAAGATAAAGGTGTCGTTGGTAGGATAGGGCAAATGTTGAATTTTGAATTTTGAATGATCGCACCCCGTCATTGCGAGTCCCTACCCGGGTGCCCCGGGATAAAAAAAGGAATGACGTAAATTGCTTACGCAAAAGCATGGCAAACTACAAAACCCGTTTCTCATTTTGGCGTCCTTATAAAACCCGATTGCGAGCTTGGGACTGATGCTTTTCGCATAAAAAATTATCGGAGTAAAGTTTTTGCCTTACTACCATGTTTATAAGCTTGCTTTTTTTATCAACAAGCACCAGAGTTTGCCATGCTTTATTTTAAAATAAATAAAGAACCAAAGTTATGGACAAAAAGACAAAAGCAAAACAATCGCTTCAATTAGCGGTAATCAATCCAAATTGTGCGGCCATTGATATTGGGAGCATGATGATGATGGTATCCTACAGTGATATCGAAGGCAATCAATATCTATTAGAAGTAGATGCTTTTACCGGAGATTTGGAAAAATTAGCTCAAACATTAAAAACTGCCGGGGTTAATTCAGTAGCAATGGAAGCAACGGGTGTTTACTGGATGGCTTTATATGAGATACTGGAAAGTTATGGCTTCAAAGTCAGCCTGGTAAATCCCAAGCATTTTAAGAATGTAGATGCACAGAAAACCGATGTAAAGGATAGTCAATGGCTTCATCAGTTGCATGCGCATGGTTTATTAAGAGCTTCACATATTGCACCCGAAGTCTTTCGCGAACTAAAAAGCTATTTGCATGAAAGAATGATCCTGCAAAATCAAAAGAGCGATACGCTTAATCGTATACATCGAACCCTAACACAAATGAATATAAAAGTACAACATTTAATAAGTGATATTGAGGGAGTGGCAGGTATGAAAATATTGCGTGGTATTGCCGGGGGCATCAATGATCCGGAGACCTTATTGTCAGTTGTAAATATTAAAAGTTTAAAAGCAGATCGGGAAGATTTACTAAAATCATTAACCGGAATTTATAAGGGACAATATGTTTTCATTCTTCAGAACCTGCTAAAAGCTTACGACTTCTACAAAGCCCAAATGAAGGAATATGAGTTATTGATCGAAGATATATTAAAAAGATTATTACCCAATGATAATAACGGCAAGCAGCTAAAGATCAACCCTAAAAAAGGACTGGTACGAAAGAATGAGTATAGTATAAACATAAAGGATTATCTCAAACATATAATAGGGGTAGATGTGACAGAAATAGATGGGCTTGATGAAATAAGTGCCTTGGAAATAATATCCGTCACTGGTATGGATATGAATAAATGGCCCACTGCAGAACATTTTGCCAGTTGGCTGAATTTAAGCCCTCGATTCAGAAAAACAGGTGGCAAAATGATAGGATATGATAAAAGATTTACCAATAACAACGCAACACAAGCATTTAGATTGGCGGCTCAAACAATGTGGCAGAATAAAGGGGCATTAGGACATTTATATCGTAGATTAGCAGCTCAAAAAGGCTCGAAAAAAGCCGTAAAGGCAGTAGCGAGGAAATTGGCAGTCATATTTTACAATGTTGTAAAGAGCAAAACACCCTTTGATAAATCCAGACTTAAAGCTGATACAGAAAAGCAGCAGGCTAAAAAAATCAGATTCCTTCAAAGAGAAGCCGCAAAATACGGATATGAGTTACAACCAAATGCTGCTTGATTATCAATATTTTATGAAACACGTCATTATAAGGGTAGTTTTGACGAAGTCAATACGACCGAAGCAATCCCCTGATAAAACGCTCCGCCTATCGCGCCATTCCTTCGCTCTTCGCTCTATTCTCCGCTCTTCTTTTTGCATCCCCTTTTAGCAGCCGTAGTATTAACGAA
>JBIOHE010000530.1:0-2668 GCA_044448725.1 Sphingobacteriales bacterium
GAAAAAATATATTTCAACCGTTAAAATCATGCTGTTTATAGTTTCTGTATCAGCATTTTGCCATGCTTCAGCACAAACAAAAACTGAGGAAGCTAAAATGAATGCTTATGTCACGGGCCTGATGGGCAAAATGACATTGGACGAAAAGATAGGACAATTAAACCTGGTGACCAGCGGTGTTGCCATAACAGGGTCGGTAGTGAACAAAGGCGTTGAGGAAAGTATTAAGAAAGGCGCAATAGGCGGGATATTTGGCGTATATGGCACTAATTATATTTCAAAGGCCCAGGAGCTGGCAGTAAAAAACTCGCGCTTACATATTCCGTTAATATTTGGCCTGGATGTGATCCATGGTCATAAAACAATTTTCCCCATTCCTTTAGGAATGTCAGCCACCTGGGATTTAGGTTTGATTGAACAATCGGCACGTATTGCAGCTAAAGAAGCAACGGCAGAGGGTATAAACTGGGTGTTTTCTCCTATGGTTGATATTGCCCGCGACCCGCGCTGGGGCAGGATATCAGAAGGTGCAGGCGAAGACCCCTGGTATGGATCGCAGGTTGCCAAAGCTTTGGTAAACGGTTACCAGGGCAAAAGCATGAAAGACGCTGATGCGGTTATGGCTTGTGTAAAACATTTTGCTTTATACGGTGGGGCAGAGGCTGGCCGCGAATATAATACAGTTGATATGAGCCTGATAAAAATGTACCAGGATTACCTGCCGCCATACAAGGCCGCTGTTGATGCCGGCGCAGGCAGTTTCATGAGTTCATTTAATACGATAAATGGTATGCCTGCTACAGCCAACCAATGGCTGCTTACTGATTTGCTCAGAAAACAATGGGGTTTTAAAGGTTTTGTCGTTTCTGATTATACAGCAGTAAATGAATTAAGTAATCACGGTATGGGTGATCTGCAAACAGTTTCGGCCCTGGCATTAAAAGCAGGACTTGACATGGATATGGTTGGAGAAGGTTTTTTAACCACGCTGAAAAAGTCATTAAAAGAAGGTAAGGTTAGCCTGGCAGACATAGAACAGGCCTGCCGCCGTGTACTGGAAGCTAAATACAAACTTGGGTTATTTGACAATCCTTATAAATCCATTAATCCTGACAGGGAGAAGAAGGATGTGTTTACGGATGATAACCGTAATTTTGCCAGGCAGATAGCTGAACATTCATTTGTATTATTAAAAAACAAGGCTCAGACGCTGCCGCTTCAAAAATCGGGTACCATTGCCCTTGTGGGACCGCTGGCCGATAATCATTCAGAAATGCTGGGTACCTGGGTGGTAGCCGGCGATCCTGCAAAATCGGTAAGTGTTTTGCAAGGTATCAAAAATGTTGCCGGCAATAATGTTAACGTGTTATATGCCAGGGGATCAAATATTACTGAAGACTCTTTATTAAATGCCCGTTCGTGGTTTTATGGCATGCAACAGATAAAAGACAGGCGCCCGGCGCAGGAAATGATTGATGAAGCGGTTGAGACAGCAAAAAAGGCTGATGTGGTTGTTGCAGTGGTTGGCGAATCGGCAAATATGTCGGGCGAATCATCAAGCAGGTCTGATATTAATATTCCCGGGAGTCAGCGCGATTTGCTTAAAGCATTGGCCAAAACGGGAAAACCTTTGGTTATTGTATTATTTAACGGGCGTCCGCTTACTTTAACCTGGGAAGATACGAATGCCAGCGCAATTTTAGATGCCTGGGCGCCCGGTACTGAAGCCGGCAATGCCATTGCCGACGTGCTTTTC
This sequence comes from Sphingobacteriales bacterium, assembly GCA_044448725.1. Classification (GTDB taxonomy): domain Bacteria; phylum Bacteroidota; class Bacteroidia; order Sphingobacteriales; family Sphingobacteriaceae; genus Mucilaginibacter. The sequence goes on from JBIOHE010000530.1 coordinate 1,757, forward strand.
GGCAATTATAACCCTTCGGGTAAAATCACCGCCACCTTTCCGAGAAGCGTAGGGCAGATACCTATATATTATAACCACAAAAATACAGGCAGGCCTTTTGACGGAAAAGGGCTGGCAAAATTCAAGTCGGATTATATTGATATTTCAAATGATCCATTGTATCCTTTTGGTTATGGCCTTAGCTACACAACTTTTAAATACGGCGACATAAAACTGAATAAAACAGCGCTTAAAGGTAACGAAACGCTCAAAGCCACTGTAACAGTAACAAATACCGGTAAATTTGCAGGCGAAGAGGTTGTACAATTATATATAAGCGACCCGGTGGCAAGCATCAGCCGTTCGGTCAAAGAATTAAAGGGCTTTCAGAAAATATCTTTACAGCCGGGCGAAAGCAAGGATGTGACGTTTAATGTTACCACAAAAGAGTTGAAATTTTACAATAACCGGTTGGTTTATGATTGGGAGCCCGGCGAGTTTATAGTACAGATCGGGACTAATTCAAGCGATGCCCATAACGCTTCTGTGCAATGGCTTAAATAAGTGCCGTGTGAAAATTTGGTTAAAAAAAAACGCGTTCCGGCCCCGGCCGGAACGCGTTTTTTTTCAGACCATTTAATGGGGCTTCAGGCAGGGCGAATTGATGAATATTAAAAAAATGGGAGCAATCAAATATTGGCCCGCAGATCAGAAAAAGGCCTGAATAAGTGTTGTAATGACATTTTTACCATATTGTAATGATTTTTTAACACCACCGGTTGAGGGCGCCTGCATCTTTCCAAAGCTTTACAAAGGGTATGTTATATTTAAAAATACAGGGCACAAATGTCATTTTATCGCAAATTGGAGCTTATATGAGTTTTTATTTAGGATAATGCCTTGTTTTATGACAATACCTCATTTCTATTTTTC
>JBIOHE010000531.1:0-2667 GCA_044448725.1 Sphingobacteriales bacterium
ATCTGTAATTGTTATATTGAAAAAAAACGAATTAAATCATTTATTGTATTGACCGCAGACCTTTGAACCTTTTGGCTGGGGCATTATATAATCATGGAGGAAATCAGGTGAGCTTTTGGCAAGAGTGGGGCGGCTATATATTAATTCTCATCGTACTGGCATTGATTGCAGCCGGAGTAATGGCATACCGGATCATAAAAAGCAAAGTGCAGAGAAAAATGGACGACCAGCAGCAGCTGGTAAACCAGCACAAGGTCCCGGCGTCGATACTGGTGCTGGAAAAAAGAAAGGACAAGATAGCAAACGCCAATATCCCGAAATCCGTGATTGAACAGATTCCCAAGGTTTATAAAATTAAAAAAGTTCCCATTGTTAAAGCGAAAATCGGCGCTCAGGTCATGGACCTTTTATGCGATGAAGATGTGTTTGACAAACTGCCGGAGCGTAAAACGGTCCGGGTTGATCTTGCCGGAATATTCATCGCCGCAATCAGGCAGGGGAAAAAATAGCCGGTGAACAGCCATATCATTGTGTATTGTACGGTGCCATCTTTGGAAATCGGCACGAAAATAGCTGACGATCTGGTTGCGGGAGAATATGCCGCGTGCGTTAATATCATTCCCGCTATAACGTCCGTATACCGGTGGAAGGGTGATATATGCAGGGATAATGAGTTGCTTTTAATAATAAAAAGCAGGAAAACCCTTTTTAAAAAAATTCACGATAGGATCCGGGCATTGCATCCCTATGAAGTTCCTGAAATAATATCGTGTGAATTATCGGACGGCAGCGAACCATACCTGAAATGGATATCAGACAGCACTCATTCCACATAATCTTAAAAAGAAATGCATTGAAAAATCTTTAATACGGTATATAAGCAATAAACTCGTTGTATTATCGGCATTGATAAGGGAACCTCTAGAAATCAAATTTGGATGGTCCCTTGGGCACTTTCGATGTTAAAATTAGATTTTTTCATTGTTATTATAATGAAAAATCTAATTTTTGAGGTGCCCATAATAAAAATCCAGGGATAATAAAAAAATCATCGTCTTTTCAATATTTGATTTGTTTTTTTCTATTTCCTTGTGCTGAATGGAGGAGTTATACATCATATTTTAACGAATTATAAAAAAATAATGCAATTAATATTGATTATGTCGTTAATATCAATTACATTAAAGGGCAGGCGAAATGAACAGAATTACAAACAGCATTATTACAAATAAGTTTGTCAGACTCATTGAAGAGAACCATCAGCAAATTGTTGAGCATTTTATGAATGATGTTCTCCGAAACAAGAAAACTATCGCCTACGCAAAGCTTGATGCTCATGATTTATATGAAATAGGCAGCAGGGTTTACCGCGAGCTTTCGAAATGGATTGCAAAGGATTTGCCGAAGGAAGAAGTTAAAGCGTATTATCATAAATTGGGTAAAATCAGGCAGAATGAGGGTATTCCCGCTTCTGAGTTTTTTCAGGCACTGGTTCTTTTAAAACGTCACTTGTGGCTGTTCATACGGACACAGTTGGAGAATGAATTTACCGATTACAAACAGGCGATGGAAGTGAGCAACCGTATAGTCCTGTTTTTTGACCGGGCGGCATATTATATGCTTACCGGCTATGAAGATGAGATTGGTAAAAAATGGTAATTTTTTCAATGTATGCCTTGATCTATTCGTCGTAATTCGGTTCTTATATTTCCTGCAGTCTGCCATTCAGGGAATCCAATAAACGATATTTTTTATAAAAATAAATTTTTTTTTCAAAAACTCTTGACAATTTAAGGCATAAAAAACTATTATCACTTTCTCATAAGGGATTGTTTTAAATGTATTTTGAAACGTTACCTGACAAAATCGTAGGGTTAGATGCAACGATTACCTAAGATTTTAAAATAATTAAGCGCCTGAAACAGCGGCGAACTGATTGTTGAAAAATCTCCAATGTGTAATATATCTTGGGGATTTTTTTGTCACCTGTGATAGTTCTTTGAAAACTGGGTAGTATTAAAAGACTACCTCTGTTAATTTCTTAAAATTAAATAATTGAACCAAATTATCTTTATGATAACTTATCATGGAGAGTTCGATTCTGGCTCAGAACGAACGCTGGCGGCGCGTTTTAAACATGCAAGTCGTACGAGAATCCCGGTGCTTGCATTGGGAGGAGAGTGGCGAACGGGTGAGTAACACGTGGATAATCTGCCTCCAGGATTGGGATAACCATTCGAAAGGATGGCTAATACCGAATAAGATGGCGGTTACACAAGTAGCAGTCATTAAAGGTGGGGACCGCAAGGCCTACTACCTGGAGATGAGTCCGCGGCCCATTAGCTAGTTGGCGGGGTAATGGCCCACCAAGGCTACGATGGGTAGCCGGCCTGAGAGGGTGACCGGCCACATTGGGACTGAGATACGGCCCAGACTCCTACGGGAGGCAGCAGTTAAGAATCTTGCGCAATGGGGGCAACCCTGACGCAGCGACGCCGCGTGGACGATGAAGGCCTTCGGGTTGTAAAGTCCGATAAGCGGGGAAGAATAAGCAACGGGTAATATTCGTTGTGATGACGGTACCTGCCTAAAGCCCCGGCTAACTACGTGCCAGCAGCCGCGGTAATACGTATGGGGCTAGCGTTGTTCGGAATTATTGGGCGTAAA
>JBIOHE010000532.1:0-2651 GCA_044448725.1 Sphingobacteriales bacterium
AAATTATGTATTTATTTTTTGACACCGAAACAACAGGAACGCCTCGAAATTATAAAGCGCCTGTTACTGATTTGAATAATTGGCCGAGATTAGTTCAAATTGCCTGGATTTTACAGGACAAAGATGGTAATACTTTAGTTAAAGAAAGTTCAATAATAAAACCCAGTGGTTTTATTATTCCATCCGATGCTGCCAAAATTCATGGTATAACCACAGATATTGCCCAAAAAAATGGCGTTGACTTGCTGCCTGTTCTAAATAGTTTCAACAATCTCATTGACTCATCAGAATATTTAATAGCACATAATGTAAGTTTCGACAAAAACATTGTTGGCGCTGAATTTCTCCGGGTTAAAATGAAAAATCCGGTGCCTGATAAGAAGTTAATATGCACAATGATGGGATCTGTAAACTACTGCGCTATAAATGGACCTTATGGCTTCAAGTATCCTAAATTAACTGAATTACACCAAAAGTTATTCAATAGCAGGTTTGATGGGGCCCATGACGCTTTAGCTGATATTACAGCAACAGCAAAATGCTTTTGGGAAATGAGAAAAAGAGGTTTAATTTAATTCACCCCCCGCTCACCGGCGGAATAATAGCAATTTCATCCCGTTCATGTATGGTATCGCCGGGTAAAGCGTATTCGTTATTTATTGCTACCATATATGATGCCAGTTGCTGCAGGCGGGGGTATTGATGCTCCAGTACATACTGCAAATTATATACCGTTGCATCGTTGGCCAGCTCCAGATTAACGGATGATGCGCCAAAAATATCCTTTGAAATACCAAATGCCAGCACTTTAATCTTCATACCTCAAAATTAGGGCAAAATTCTGGCTCTATCACGTTTTGGGTGGGTAATTACAATAAAATGGCTTTGTGACAAATAATGTAGGTGATTTTACCGCAAAGATGCAGAGAAGACACAGAGATTCTGAGTTTTTTAATTTCAAACGATCATCTCAAACAATTTAACAACCTGTAAAATAAAAAATTACCCCTCTGTGTACACCGTGTCTTCTCTGACTTGTCCTAAAAAAGTCAATAATTAATTCCGTGCTATGTTACCATAATAAAACCATTTGGTTATTAAATAGTTAAGAATGGGAAAATCCAGTATTCCAACGGAATTAAACCGTTTTATTTGCAAAAAATCATCATTATGATCAAAAGTTTTTACCTGCTGCTGATATTTGGTTTTATTACCTTTTATGTATCTGGGCAAAATAACGCATACCCTAAAAAGGAAACTTCGGTAATTAATATGGTATTTACTTCCGATGCGCATTACGGCATTACCCGTAAACATTTTCAGGGTGATACGAATGTAACAGGCCATATAGTTAATGCTGCCATGATCAGGCAGATCAATACCGTTCCAAATCTTATTTTACCTGCCGACAGCGGCATCAATGCAGGTAAGGTGGTTGGTGCAGTAGATTATTTAATTGAAACCGGTGATATTGCCAACAGGATGGAGGTACCTATCCAAAGTGCCGCGACATCATGGGATCAGTTTGAAACTGATTACATGCATAGCGTAAACCTTACAGGTCACGATGGCAAAGCGGCCCGTTTGCTGGTCGCCCCGGGCAATCACGATATTTCGAACGCGGTTGGTTTTTACAAGCAGATGGCGCCTTTAACTGACCCGACCTCGATGGTGCAAATATATAACCTGATGCTTAAGCCGGAAAAGCCCATGACTAACCAGGCTTATAATTATACTACCGATAAAATAAATTACTCGCTGAACATAAAGGGAATACATTTAATGTTTATCACCCTGTGGCCCGACTCCGCTGAACGGATATGGATGCAAAAGGACCTGGATACAGTTGCCGGCAATACCCCGGTGATTATTTTCACCCACGACCAGCCAACCTGCGAGGCCAAACACTTTACAAACCCCGCGGCGCCGCATGATATTAATGCAAAGAACAAATTTGAAAACCTTGTTTCCGAATATTATAAAGAAGGTTATGCTGCCAAAGGGGATGAGGCAACGACAGACATTGAACAGCGTGGCTGGGTAAAGTTCCTGAAAGCTCACCCGAATATCAAAGCATATTTTCATGGCAACAGCAACTGGAACGAGTTTTATGTTTATCATGGCCCCGATAACGATGTGAACTTAAATGTTTTCAGGGTGGATTCCCCGATGAAGGGTAAGTATTCGTCGAAAGATGAAACTTTGCTGTCATTCCAGTTGATCACGCTCGATCCGGAAAGTCAAAGCTTGTCTGTACGTGAATGCCTTTGGGATACCGAACCGTTAAAAGCTACAGAAAAAATTGTTTTTGGCAAAACCAGAACAGTTTCGCTAAAGGTTAATTGATTTTTACCGATCCTGATCTATTGTTTCCAATCCTGTTTGTAAAATGGGAATATGGCTCGCTGGCATTTAATGCTGGCTGTAGGGCTGTAGTTTCACCATTTCTATTGTATGGCAACACAATGGCATGCATTGCGTGTATTTTGTATTGCTGATTAAACCCAGAGGATTTTTTTTACCGAAAGTCTTCGGTAGATAATTCAGCCTGAACTGCTAAAATTCTTACCCCTGATATCCTTAAAACACTTTTAACCTCTGGTCATCCATCGGGTTGGTGTTTTTAAATTAATGTTAATAAATCTCCCCGT
>JBIOHE010000533.1:0-2644 GCA_044448725.1 Sphingobacteriales bacterium
CTGTAAAAGTTGTTATATTTTTTATAACAGGTGTTCTGTGGGCCGTTTCCGGCATGTATGATTTCACACAACGGGCAAAAAAACTATAGCTTTTCGCGGTCTCCATCTTTTACCATCAGTGCGGTGTAATAAGTTTTAAAGTTACTGCTATCAAAATAACTGCTTAATGAAATAGCTTTATAGCCATCTTTAGCATGCAGATCGAAAAGTCTTTGGAGTTCAAGAAATTCTGTAACTTCGAAAATAAGGTGTTTAGTATCCATAAGCAAATTATACGTAAAGGATTATTCTTTAGGCTCAAAAAGCAAAGTTATCATCCGGTTATTATCAAAAATTTCATTACTAATTTCCAGCAGCTGTTCGGCGGTAACGGCATTTATTTTATCAAATACCTGCTGCAGGCTATCCACATAATTAAAATCAAGCAGGCTCTTCGCCATTGATAAGATGAGGCTCATCCTGTTTTCTTCGGCTAAGGCAATCTGTCCAATAAATTTCTGTTTGTTTTGATGCAATTGCAGGCTGCCCAGTTTTTGTTCGCGCAATTTTTTCAGTTCCCTGTGTATTAGTTTGCTTGCTTTTTCAGCCTTTTCGCTGTCGGTGCCAAAATAGATAGAGAAAATACCTGTGTCGGTTAAAGCGGTATAATTTGATTCGATAGTATAGGCGATGCCGTGTTTCTCCCTGATCTCAAGGTTTAGCCTGCTGCTCATCCCCATGCCGCCCAACAGATTGTTTAACAGCAACAGTCCATATTTATGCTGATGCGATGACGGGTAAGCCTGGTTGCCAATAATGCAGTGCGTTTGAGATATGTTTTTTTTAATAATGAAAGTCCCATTGCTGTTTAGTACTGGTTTCAGTCTGCTTTTCAGCGCATTATTAACCTGCACCGGGCCAAAATATTTTTCAGAAAGTTTAACCACCTTTTTAAAATCGTAATTGCCAAAAACGGCAAAAACCATTTCAGAGGTATTATAATTAGCGGCTATAAAATCTTTTATATCGGCGCTGTTCAGTTTTGCGACGCTTTCGGGGCTTCCTAAAATATTTTCGCCTATCGGGTAGCCTTTAAACAGCTGGCTTTCAAAATCATCCTGTATGGCTTCTTCGGGCTGATCAAGGTAAGATGCTATTTCATCCAGTATTACCCCTCTTTCTTTTTCCTGCTCTTCTTCGGGGAAGGTAGAGTGGAACAGAATATCTTCAAAAAGATCTACGGTACGTTCCAGGTGCTGGCTTAAAAGGGAAGCATGGATACAGGTGTATTCTTTGGTAGTATAGGCGTTCAGGTCGGCGCCGACGAGCTCCAGGCGGTTAAGGATCTGGCTGGTGCTGCGGCGCCCGGTTTCCTTAAACAGCAGATGCTCAATAAAATGTGCCAGGCCTGTTTGGTGTTCAAGCTCATCGCGCGATCCGGCATTAACAATAAAGCAGCAATGCGTTATGGTTGATGGTGCGTGTTTAAAAAGTATCCTGATGCCGTTGGGTAAAGTATGAACCTGGTAATCCGTCATTTAAGGCGTAAAGATAGTTTTTTAGTCCGAAAGTCGGAAAAGTCCGAAAGACCGGAATAAAAATGTTGCAATATAATTCTGAAATTCCCGGTACCAAAATTTTCTGACCTTCCCAACTTTTCGGGCTTTCGGACTTTTCCCACTTTCATACTTTTTTTCTACATTAGACCCATGAAAACCAAAATAGCCGATTTAGAATTTGAACCTCTGATAAAGGCTAAAGCTATTGAAGAACGCATAAAAGAGATTGGTGAACAGTTGAATGCCGACTATAAGCATTGCGTTCCCGTTTTTGTAGGCGTTTTAAACGGCAGCTTTTTGTTTATTGCCGACCTGATAAAGCAGATGGATATCCCCTGCGAAATTACCTTTACCAAACTTGCATCATATTACGGCGGCACAAAAAGCAGCCTTAAAATAAGGGATGATATTGATTTTAGCGTAGATATTAAAGGCCGCGAGGTTTTGATTATTGAAGATATTGTTGATACCGGTAATACCGCCCATTATTTAATTGAAAAATTGAAATTAATGCAGCCTGCTTCCATAAAACTTTGCTCCCTGCTGTTAAAACCCAAAGCATTGCTCAAAAAGATCGACGAGTTAAAATACGTTGGTTTTGAAATTGAAAACGAGTTTGTGGTTGGCTATGGCCTTGATTACAAAGAAATGGGCCGCAACCTGAAGGACATCTATAAGCGGGTGAAATGACTTCGGGACCCGGTTTAAAAAAAATAAAGTTTTATTTTTTATTTATCTATAAAGCTATATCTTTGCAATCCCAAAATAAGGGGAGTATTAAGCCGAAAGTCTTAAGCCCGAAGCCGCAATTTGACTTCAGGCTTTTCACTGAAGACTTGAGACTCAAAACAAGGCCCGTTCGTCTAGGGGTTAGGACGTAAGATTTTCATTCTTGAAACAGGGGTTCGATTCCCCTACGGGCTACAAAGCCGCTTTACGAAAGTAGAGCGGCTTTTTGGTTTGCAGGGCAAACCTACAAGTTAAATTGGATCAGTCTGAAAATTTGTGGGGCAATAGAAAAATTATTTGTTTTGCGGGATAGCCCAACGAAAAATAAACCCTTATATACAAGCAAAGCCCCTGATGGGCAGGGGCCTTTGCTAACC
>JBIOHE010000534.1:0-2643 GCA_044448725.1 Sphingobacteriales bacterium
AGCATAGATAGAAGGGGTATTCTTTCTCAGCCACCAACTACTCTAAAAAAAGAGCAAAATTATCGTTTAACTTAACAAAACATATTGAAAATGAAGATTTTAAAAGCCGTTCAAAAAACGGCTGTGAAGGGGCATTTACCAGAGAACGGTCATTGCCGTTCAAATCTTTAATTGTTATTATAGCTCAAATGGCCAAGTCGGGATTACAGAGAGAAATGGACAAGTTCTTTAAAGAATTGTCGAATGCGGATTTTAATATCCGAGAAATCACCAAATCCGCTTTCAGCAAATCACGAAAGAAGCTAAAGCCTGAAGCATTTTTAGAGCTGAATGATATTGTAAACAATGATTTTTATGATGATGCGCCCTATCTGGGGTACAACAACCACCGTTTAATTGGAGTTGATGGCAGCACCTTAGAATTACCCAACCACCCTGCAACAATCAAAGAATTTGGCCAGATTGGCTTTGGCCCCAATGCAAATGTCAAAAAAAGCATGGCAACAATATCCTCTCTTTACGATGTTGCCAATTATTTGACATTAGATGTACAGATCGATAGCTATGAGAGCAGCGAAAAAGATCTGTTACTCAGGCACCTTCCAAAAATGAAAGAAGGCGATCTTTTATTGGCAGACAGAGGTTATCCAGGTTTAGCAGTATTTTTCTTGCTTAAGAGCAAAGGCATACAGTTTTGCATTAGGATGGTAGAAAATTGGTGGACGCAGGTAAGGGAGTTCAAAGAAAGTGATCAGCAGCAGACGCAAATAGAAATCACTCTGCCAAAGATCCAGCAGGAACAATACAGGGAAAAATACGGCGAGTTGGGCGAAAAAATGCTTTGCCGTCTGGTCAAGGTACAACTGGACAACGGCGAAATTGAAATCATTTGTACTTCATTGCTCGATATCGAAAAATACCCTATAGAGGACTTTAAAGAACTTTATCATCTCCGTTGGGGCATAGAAGAAGGGTACAAAATGTACAAATCACGCATTAACATTGAGGCTTTTACCGGCAAGACCCCAATTACAATCAAACAAGACATATATGCCAAAGTCTTTTTAATGAGCCTTTGCGCGGCCTATGCATTCCCCATTGAAGAAAAGGTAAAAAAGGAATACCTTCAGGACGAACAAAGAAAACATTGCCAAAAAATAAATAGGACCAACGCAGTTGCATTTTGCAGAAGTATGCTCATAGCAATTTTTATTAAAAACAAAGCAAGAGAGGCGATTAAAGCCTTCGATGATAACATAAAACAAACCAGAGAAATTGTCAGGCCAGACAGGTCATTCCCCAGAAACCACAAAAAGAAAAGACGTTACTATATGAATTATAAAGATTTATAGCTTAAGTCAACGACATTGATTGGACATTGGACATTGGACATTGGATGCGTAAGCAATATTCTATCATTCACTCATTTCCAACAACTAACAACTAACAACTAATTCCCCTTCACCCTTTTGAACATCATGGAGTTTTCTTTATCACTGGCATCAAATTTTGTATAGCGTTCATTTGATTCCGGATTCATTCGCATTTCCATTTTATCATCACTTATAAACCTTATGATGGCTTTGAGCCGGCCTTTCTCAACTTTGTCTGCTTTAGATATAAAGATAATATCAAGCCATACAGGTGTTTTGGAATAATCAATTTCGTACCTGCATTCTGCTTTAATGCCATCAATTTCAAATTCTTCGCCGCCAAGTTTCTCCTCGCCGATAATAAATACGCAATGATTAGTTTTATCAAGGATCATTTGTCCTGATTGTGCACTGTCATCAGTCCCTTCCCAAGTGCCGATATGACGATCATTTGGGTTTATGAAGCTCACCAGCAAAATGCCAAAGAGAAAAAAAACCTGGAGGCTTGAGATTTTTATTAAGACTTTCATATCATAAGATTTTCGTGGTTACATTTTCGTGACGAAGTTAGGAATTTTGGAACTGGCTAAAATAGAATTCTTATTTTCCCAACTTCATAGTGCGTGATAAGCATGCCTTGTTCGAAATATCTCTTATGCTGCTACGCAGGACGCAAGACGCAGGACGCAAGACGAATTTTTCCCGTATTTTTGCTCCCGCTATGATAAAAATAGGAGTTTTGGGCGCCGGCCATCTTGGTAAAATCCATATGAAGCTTATACGGAATATCCCTTCCCTTGAATTGGCAGGGTTTTATGATCCTGATCCTGAAACTGCGGCTTTTGCAGAAAAGGAGTTCGGCATTCCTGCTTATCCTTCCATAGACGCATTGATCGATGCCGTAGAAGCAGTGGATATCGTAACGCCTACATTATCGCATTATGATTGTGCTGTGGCAGCCATAGAAAAAGGCAGGCATATTTTTGTAGAAAAGCCTTTGACCAATACCGTTGAAGAAGCGGAACAACTTGTTGAACTTGTAAATCAATACGGCGTAAAAGGCCAGGTAGGCCATGTCGAGCGGTTTAACCCCGCCTTTATGGAAGCTCAAAAATACAACCTGCATCCCATGTTCATTGAAGGGCATCGCCTGGCGGAATTCAAGCCGCGGGGTACGGATGTCTCTGTAGTGCTCGACCTGATGATCCATGATATTGATATTATTCTCAGCATTGTTGATTCCCCCGTCGCTGCCATTAGTGCAAGCGGA
>JBIOHE010000535.1:0-2641 GCA_044448725.1 Sphingobacteriales bacterium
ACTTTCTTTTAGCTTATCCGCCAAGATCTCAAGGAACGTTACCCATACTTTATTACAGGAGACAACCTGATAGCCAGTTCGAGATAAACTTTGATATATATTATAATAAAAGTCCGGATACGCGGTATGAAATAGCCTTCAATCCGAATGAGCTCAATGAAGAGTATACATATACCATTCAAAGCTGGGCAGTATCTGACAGTAACAATTATGTAGCTGTTGCAGTATCTCCATCAGGCAGAGATTGGCGCGAGATAAGAGTCCGTGACCTGGTAAAGCAAAAAGATCTTAAAGACAGAATAGATTGGGTTAAGTTTAGTAATATAGTTTGGTGGCAGGATGGTTTCTTCTATGCCCGTTTCGCAAGACCTTCCGATGCCAACGGACAAACCGGAGGTTTAGCGGCGCAGGCTCTTTACTATCATAAGCTGGGTGACAGCCAAAGTGATGACAAACTAATAATGTCAACCTCCGCGGATGCAAATCGGACGATAAACTTCTATAAAACCGCCAAAGGGCGATACCTGATTATAGATAAAAAGCAAAAAATAAATGGTATATGGTTTGATTTAGTTGGTTACAAGGATTTAAGCCAGGGGTTATACACGGAATGGAAAGTAATCAGTCAAACACCTTCGAAAGATAAGATTTCTTTTAAAGTAATAGACTTGGTTGACAGTAGCTTTCTATTACTTACCAACTATCGGGCGCCCCGTAACCGGGTGGTAAGCTGCGACCTTAATTCAGTAAACCATTTTACTGAAGTAATACCGGAATATGATAAAGTCTTGCAGAATGTAACTCATGTACATCATGAATTAGTGGCAGTTTATTTTACGGGAGGCCGGTATGAGGCATATGTGTTCAGTTACAATGGAAAAATTTTGGACGGTCTCAAGTATGACGAAGGCATTGCAATGCACGGTTTTCAAGGCAGCCCGGATGATAGCGAAACTATATACTATAAAAACACATTTTACCTGCCTCCGATAGCCTACCGGTATAATTTTAATACGCGCAAATCTAAACTTGTTGAAAAAACAATGGTTTATCACGATTTACAGCAATACACAACGCAGGTAGTCAAATACAACTCAAAAGACGGAACAGAAATTCCAATGTACCTGACTTACAAAAAAGGTTTAAAACTGAAAGGTAATAACCCGGTAATTTTGGAGGCCTATGGTGGTTATGGGATACCACAAACGCCAACCTACAATTCATCCAACCTTGTATTTTTTGATAATAACGGCATATTGGCTGTTCCTATGGTGCGCGGTGGAGGGGAAATGGGTGGAGAATGGTATGAGGCCGGCAGAGGCCGGCATAAACAAAACTCGTTCGATGATTTAACCACCGCAGCTCAATATTTGATAAGGGAGGGTTACACAACCAAAGAAAAGCTGGCAGTTAAGGGTGGTTTAGCGGCAGGGGTTATGATGACCGAGCACCCCGAACTTTTCCAGGTTATCGTTGGTCGAAACGGAACTTTTGATATGCTCCGCTTTAATAAGTTTACTGGTGGCAAATACTGGTTAGATGAATATGGCTCGCCGCAAGATTCCATGGACTTTAACTGCTTATTCGGTTATTCGCCACTGCATAACGTTAAGCGCAATGTTGGCTATCCCGCTACCTTACTTATTGCCGCCAGCAATGATGACCGGGTGCCACCTTTACACACTTATAAATTCCTTGCAACAATCCAGGAACTCAGTGCAGGGGATGCTCCACATGTATTATATTTTGAAGATGATGTGGGTCACCAGGGTGATCCTGATTTTTGGAATAGAACCTATGAGGATGCATTTGTACTTAGTTTCATTTTTAAGGAAATGCATCTGCCTTTGAAACAATTTTAATTCTGCCGCAGTATCTCGGGGCAATCCAATGACAGTAATTATAGGCAATTAATAAATCAGTGATTCCACTTTAAGCTCCCTTTCTCCATTCCAGCGATAAGCTACCAGTTTCCCTCCTTTAGCAACGCTATAATCCAGACAGACTACGTTCGGGGCTTGCAAAACCGGTTCCCCTTTTAACCAATAATGGCCAAAGAAAACGGGGATAGAGTCCTTGGTGTAAAAATTGTTGTCCTGCACTTCAGCTTCCCTTATTTTTTTACCCTGCAATTCGGGGGTTTCGTGCATAAAATATTCGTTATACCCTAAACCCTCGGCATTCAACCACCATTTGGTCCTTACCTCCTGCCTTTTATGTCCATCCTTGTCGTAAAAAAATAAATTATCGGGCAAGGTTGTTTCCTTCCCTTTTAAAATAGTTTCAATAGTGTAATAATTTTCGGTGCCCGGTTGCTGCGCATCATAGATTAATTCAACCGGTAAAGTATTTTGTGCGGTTACACTTTTTAAATGTGCAATAAGCTTATCATCCCAACAGGCATGTACCACGCGCAAATTTTCCTTTTCAATAAACAGGGGCAAAGCTATAAACCAATCAATCCAGGTTTGCCATTCTTTTTCAAACTCAGCAAATTGCCTGATAGTCTCAAAATGCTGGCTTATATTTTTAAAGCGGTGAATGAAAACGGTGATTATTTGGGTCATATCGAATTTGATAAAGTGGATCGAATGAATAAAACAGCCGTTTTATCGCGTGTTTTGATTGCGCCGGAATTTAG
>JBIOHE010000536.1:0-2615 GCA_044448725.1 Sphingobacteriales bacterium
GGTAAAGGTTTATAATAAATACTATGCCGAAAGTGCATTGGTTCAAAGCAAAAACGGCGTGTTGCGCATCAGCTCATATAAAGCCGAAAAATTAGTGGTGTGGGTTACCGCCGCCGATCTTCAGTCTGTTTCCGCTTACGACAATGCCGAAGTAGGCTCATTCGGCGACCTTTCAAAAATTGAATTTGAAATCGATCTCCACAATAATGCATCTGCCAAACTAAGTATTGATGCTGTCAGCGCCAGCGTGATTGTAAACGACCAGGCAAAAGTTACCCTTAGCGGTCATGCAGACGAATATTCGCTGAAATACAGCCATGCTGAAAATATTGTCGAAAACGGTTTTGAAACAATGCACAGCACAAAAACCTCGAACACCGTAGCTAAGTTGGATGTCGAAAAATCCGAAATGGATGAATTGGCTGATTTGTTTTGATTGGGTGAGTGGTTGATTGGGTGAGTAGTTGAAGAATCAACTTATTCAACCCAATCAACCTGTTCAACTTAATCAACCATTCTCCCATCCAACTTAATCAACAAATTACTTACATTTGATGTAACTAAATCACTTAATCAGTAGTCCCATAAAATAAATAAAATCATGAAAAAGATATACTTAACAATCCTGTTTTTAACTGCCTGCCTTACCATTGGCGGGCTGTCGTCATGTGTTTTTCATTGTGTGCACGGTTCGGGGCATATAGTATCCGAAGACCGCAAAGTATCCGATTTCAGTAAGATCAGCATTTCGGGTGGTTTTAAGGTGGTACTGAAACAGGATAGTTCTATGGCTGTAAAAGTTACCGCTGACGATAACTTGCTGAAATATATAAAAACCGAAGTTGAGGGCGACAGGCTGCGCATATACAGCAGAAAGAATTTATGTAATAACGGACAGCTTACCATTAATATTGGTGTCCGCAACCTGGAAGAAGTAAAAGCATCAGGGGCAGTTGAGGTAGAATCCGACGGCAAAATCCATACAGGCGACCTGCATTTTAAACTTTCGGGCGCTACCAAAATTACGATGGACCTCAACGCCGCCAATGTAACTACCAGCAGCAGCGGCGCTACCGAACTCAATTTAAAAGGCCAGGCTACTTCGCACAATATTGATATGAGCGGGGTTGGCCATGTTTATGCCTTCGATTTTGTTGTAGGCAGCTGTGATATCCAGACATCCGGCGCGGGGCATAGCGAGGTTAATGTACTAAACTCCCTGAGTGTGCATTCAAGCGGTGCATCCGAAGTAAGGTATCGCGGTAACCCCTCAAACGTAACCAACGATAAATCGGGTGCTTCGTCTGTTGAAAAGGTGAATTGACCGGAGACCGGCAATAGAGAATTACAAAAAATGCCCGAAAAAATGCTTTTTTTCCGGGCATTTTTATTTTCCGGCCGATGCCTTTTTGTTATTGCATTGCCCCTCTTGATTTTATCAAAAATATTTTCTTATTTTTATTCAAACCTATTCTATACAGATCATGAAGAAATTTAAGAAGGTATTATCATTCACTATCATCAGCCTGATAGTCATTATTGTGGCGTTGCTGTCGTATATCAGTTTTGTTTTGCCCGATGTCGGCAAGGCCGAAAACATCAGCATTGCCCTAACACCCCAAAGAATTGCCCGCGGCGAATATCTCGCCACCCACGTGACGCTTTGCGTAGATTGCCATTCAAAACGCGACTGGTCGAGGTTTGCCGGGCCGATGATACCAGGTACGATTGGCGGCGGCGGCGAAATTTTCGATGCGAGAGTAGGTTTTCCAGGGTCGGTGCATGTACCCAATATCACACCTTATAAATTAAAAGACTGGACAGACGGCGAGATCTTCCGGGCCATTACCTGCGGTGTCCGCAAAAATGGCGCGGCCATTTTCCCCCTGATGCCCTGGCCCTATTATTCAAAACTGAACAGGGAAGATGTGTATGCAATTATAGCCTATATACGTTCGTTAAAGCCCATCCAGGCAAATTATCCAAAATCAAAACTCGATTTCCCTTTAAATATTATAGTGCATACCATGCCGCAAAAAGCAAGTTTGAGTGAAATACCGTCACCCGGTGACACCGTTAAGTACGGCGAATATATGACGCGTTCTTCTGCCTGTATGGAATGTCACACCCGGGAAAACAAGGGAAAACCAATAGCCGGGCTGGAATTTGCCGGCGGTCACGAATTTAAAATTGGCAATAATACCATCCGGTCGTCCAACATTACATCCGATAAAGTCACCGGGATTGGCACCTGGACCGAGGATACTTTTGTACAAAGATTTAAAATATTCAATGATGCATCGAAAGCTGCCGGTGTATCTGCAGGCGATTTTCAAACCATTATGCCCTGGTATGATTACAGCGGAATGACCGATGGCGATCTGAAAGCTATTTATGCCTATCTGCGTACCGTTAAACCTGTTAGCAATAAAGTAATTAAATTTCAGGCGAACAGCTACACGGCGCCGGCAAGCTCAAGGTAATTGTTGATTTATTGATTGACTGAATTATTGAATTAGCGAATTATTGATTTAGTGAATTAGCCATTAAATACGCCGGGAGTTAATAAAAACGCTCTTTACTTTTCGGGCTTTACGGTAGTGTCTCAGTTTGAA
>JBIOHE010000537.1:0-2608 GCA_044448725.1 Sphingobacteriales bacterium
ATCTATCATCAATATCCAGGTTATGCTTTTCTGAAATCTCATAATCACATCATCCCTTCTTAACAATTCCCACTGGCAATACTTCCTTTCCATAAACTTCATTCAGCAAAGAAGCAGCACCGGTATAAATAGCAGAAGCGCCACAGAGAATACCTTCGTAACCTGTAAATGTTTTTAAACCGGCATTGCCTGTTGCATCACCGGCTGCTAACAGGAAAAACAAAATGACCAGTGTGCCAAATACAACCTGCAGTGCTTTGCTGATCTTTAATGTGCCGAAGAAAAGCAGGAGGGTAAAAATACCCCACATTATGAGATAAGCGATCATTCCTTTTTCTGATGCAGCAGCCATCCAACCCAGTCTGGGCATCACAAGCAATGCAACCAGCGAGAGCCAGAAGAATCCGTAAGAGATAAAAGCCGTCATGCCGAATGTATTGTTCTTTTTTGATTCCATGATGCCGGCGATGATCTGTGCAAGGCCGCCATAACAAATCCCCATGGCAAGGATCATGGAGTTCATTTCATAAATGCCTGCATTGTGCAGGTTGAGTAATACAGTGGTCATGCCGAATCCGAAGAGTCCCAGCGGTGCAGGGTTGGCAGAACTGTCTTTGATGGTGAGTGTAGATGGTTCCATGATGTGTATGTTGGTTTATGTTTAGAGTTTAAAGTTTAGAGTTTAGAGTTTAGAGTTTAGAGTTTGTTTCCACTCGTACCGGGTATGACAAGCGCTTACCAAATCTAAATAATTTATTGAAACTTGCTTAACTACACCTCACCCCAGCAATATTTCTCAATTTGAAGACTCTACATCCCTCTCCTTAAGGAGAGGGCAGCAGGATTTCCGATTTTCGGAATACTGAAAGGGTGAGGTAAAAAATTCAACGCTAAGATTGCAAAGCTGCTTTTTGAAGATTTAATAATCTCTTAAATAATGAATAGCCCTTTGCGAACTTTGCGATCACTTAGCGTATTCTTTGCGGTAAAAAAAATAACCGCAAAGGGCCTTTAGATTAAATAGTTCATTGAAATAATGGATAGCAGGAAAAAAGTTTAGTGAGATATTTGTGAAAAGAGACGGGGTGAACTTTGCAAAGGCATAGATTGATAGATCTATTTTGTGTATTAGTCCCCGCCTCCTCTCACGGTTGCCAAGGCCCATTTAGAATAGTAAGTCCTTAAAGACTAATTAAAGGTCTTAGGCTAGGCAACTTTTTTGTAAGTCTTAAAAGCAAAATTATGAAAGTCCAGCACATCGTCGGAGCCGACCTTTCCAAAAAAAGTATTGACCTGGTTTGTCATTTGCAGAACACTCACATTCAAATTGAGAACTCAATGGTTGGGTTTAAAGATTTACTGCAATGGCTCAAACAACAAAAAATCAATGCTTCAAAAACAATGATCGTGATGGAACACACAGGACTTTACAGCTATTGTTTTGAAAAGTTTTTACATCAACATCAGATTGCTTTTTGCAAAGTGAATGCACTGGCGATTAAAAGATCGATTGGCCTGGTGCGTGGCAAAACAGACAAACTTGATGCTGCAAGAATTGCTGCCTATGGCTATGAAAAAAAAGACAAGCTCACAATTGATGTACCGGCCAGTGATGCCCTGAAACGCCTGCAAATGCTGCATTCTACCCGTGACAGATTAGTGAGGCATAGGGCTTCATTAACCTGTGCGATCAAAGAATACAGGCACATCGGTATCGCTGAAAAAGATGTTCTCCTGCAAACACAATTGCAACTGATTAAAAACTTTGACAGGCAAATTGAAAAACTGATGACTGAAATAGAATCTATCATCAACGAACAAGAGCCATTGAAACAAAATTTTCATTTACTACAAAGCATTACAGGAATTGGTAAGGTCGTTGCGCTGGTCACAATTATCAAAACTCACAACTTTACACGCTTTGCCAATGCAAGAAAATTTGCTTGCTTTTGCGGCACAGCTCCTTTTCCACACGATTCAGGAACCAGCATTAAAAAAAAGACCAGGGTAAGTCACCTCGCTGATAAACAAATGAAATCACTGCTTGATCTGTCGGCTAAATCTGCTATCCAATATGACAAAGAACTACGTGAATATTATTTAAGAAGAACTGAAGGTGGTAAATCAAAAATGAGTACCATCAACGTTGTTCGGAATAAAATTTTATATCGCATGTTTGCTGTTATTAAACGACAAACACCATTTTCAGAGAACTATTTACAAGCTGCCTGAAATATTTTTTTGGCAGTCTGTTAATCTTAGAATACGCAAAGTATGACCAATATTTTACCTTGCGATCCTTGCGCTTCATGGCGTTCATTGCGATACAAAACAAACTTCAAACCTTGTTAGAATGAGACATCAAAAGATGTAATTGACAGTTAGAAAAAACTATATAGATTGTAGTGCCTCCTCCTGCCTGAAACGGGAGGACGTGAGCATTTCCTTTTTCCGCATTGTTGCGGACAGGCAAAAAAAGATTGCTTTTCACGATGCCCGCTGGTTAATGACAGGCGTGCTGTGATCAGGTATGCCATACTTCCAAAGTATGGCATACCCTCATGGGGAAATCTCGTAGAATTACGATGCTGATGCAGATTATTAATTC
>JBIOHE010000538.1:0-2602 GCA_044448725.1 Sphingobacteriales bacterium
ACGGAGAGATGATTTTCTGCCGGGCCTGATTTTATATTAATGTTTAGCGTTGAGGTATTGCCTGCCACATCTTTAACCACATATTCAACCTTGTGCAAAGCGTTGTCATTAAAAGAAATGATACCCCTGTTTACAGACTGCGGGTAAAGCGAAATCTTGCTGCCCGGCAGGATGAAGCATTTTTGCACCCAGCGATGGGTTTTTAAAAACTCCGGGTAATCAATATAGGCGTTAATAGCATGGGTTTGGTCGAAAGCAAAACGCTCCACCGCGAAAGTGTAAACCGTTTTTCCATCCAGTTTTAATTCAACCGAATAAATGCCGTTGTGGTTTGGCGATACACTGGTCATGTCATTCGCAGTAATGCCAAAACCAATATCGCCCGTTAAATTAATAGTACCGGGCTTCATTAAATGGTAACTGCCTGCTTTCCCGGTGACAGGTAAAAACTGGCGCGGCGTTTTTTCGCTGAAGGGCATACCGTTTAGATGATAGATCCCGATAGCATAAATCGTTGGCGGGATTTTATCAGGAATAGTCAATCCGAATAATTGGGGGTTGATGGTTTCTTCTGTCTGGGTATCCCTGATCTCGAAATGCAGGTGCGGCCCCTCAGATGCCCCGGCATTGCCCGACCATGCGATCACTTCATCCTTGCACACCTGGACCTGCTGAGGTTCCAGTTTTAAATCAACTTCAAAGCTTTGCTGTTTGTACTGGGCTTCGCGGACGATCTTTTCCATGGCGGGGCTGAAGCGTTCTATATGCCCGTAAACCGTGGTATAACCGTTGGGATGGGTAATATAAACGGCATTGCCAAAACCGCCGAATTGCACCCGCAAACGTGATACATAACCGTCAAAAACTGCATGAACCGGGTAACCGGTAGTGTGGTTGGTTTTAAAATCAAGGCCCGAATGAAAATGATTCGGCCTTAGTTCGCCGAATGAGCCGGCGGTTACCGGGGGCAGATCAAGCGGGTAACGGAAATAGTTTTTAGGGTATTGCCTGCTTTGAATAATGCTTTGTGCAAATACATGGCTACAGGCACATAGAAACAGGACAAAAGCGGCGCCGTATTTTTTCCCCATGCTTATTTAACGTAAAAATCAAGCAGTTTCTCATCTTCAATGTAGCCCTCCAGCCTGTCGCCAACATTTACTTTAGCAACACCCTGCGGCGTGCCGGTAAATATCAGGTCGCCTTTTTTAAGGGTGATATAGCGTGAAACAAATGCAATGATATAATCAAACGAAAAAAGCATGAACGAGGTATTGCCCGATTGCCGGGTTTGCCCGTTAACATCCAGTTTAAAATTAATATTATGCAGATCGGCAAACTGCGCCTTTGGTAAAAATTGGCTAACAGGTGCCGAATTATCAAAGGACTTGGCCAGTTCCCATGGCAGACCCTTTTCCTTATGACGCGACTGAATGTCGCGTGCGGTAAAGTCAACGCCTAAAGCAAGCTCATCAAAATAATTGGCAGCAAACTTTTCGCTGATATGCTTGCCTTCCTTGCTGATCTTGATAACGATCTCAATTTCATGGTGTATATCTTCCGAAAAATCAGGATGATAAAAAGGCTTATTATCTTTAAGCAGGGCAGTATCGGGTTTCATAAATATCACCGGCACACCTGGTACCGGGTTATTCAGCTCTTTGGCATGTTCGGCATAATTACGGCCTATAGCAATTATTTTCATAATGCCGAAATTAGGAAAATTGTGCGAACCGTTGATTTTTTGATTAAAAGATTAAAGTATGCTTACTCTTTTATCATTTCAATATGGTCTATCCCGTCTTCAACATAAATATCGCCAGTCTTTTTAAAACCTAAAGACAAATAGAAATCAAAAAGGTAAAATTGGGCACCAATACGGATTGGCCTGTTACCAAATAAAGAATATAAATTTTCTATAGCCATGGAAACTATTTGCTTTCCCAACCCTTTTCCTCTTATATGTTTATTAGTGACTACACGGCCAAAAGAAATTTCTTTATAATACAGGCCCGACGGAATCAGACGTGAATATGCAACCAAATCATCTTCAATAAAAAACATAAGATGAAAAGATTCCTGATCTTTATCGTCTAAATCCATAAAAACGCAATTTTGCTCAACAACAAACACTTCATTCCGAAGACGCAGGATGGCATACAATTGGTGAGGCGTTAATTCATCAAACGATTTACATATTTGCTTGATTTCCATAGCTTCATGGCGAATAAGGATGGCGCAACGGTTCCGGTAAATTACAACTCCTTTATCTTAATATGCTTAAAATATACTTTATGGCCGTGTTCCTGTAAAGCAATGTGGCCGGTTTTCGCTAAGCCATAGTCGGGGTAATCTTTCCATTTTCCTGTTGCTTTTTTTGCATTCCAGTCATCCGACCATGCTTCAAATTCAAGTATTTTTTTGCCGTTTAACCAATGTTCCACATGACCACGGTTAAATATAATTTTACTCGTGTTCCATTCGCCTACAGGGTTTAGCTTTTTTTGGTCGTTTGGTAAATGCATGGCGTAATCGCAGCCTGTTTTCTGCCAGTCTTCCAGCTTGCCGGGCCAGCCCAGGTCATCAATGAGCTGGTATTCGG
>JBIOHE010000539.1:0-2597 GCA_044448725.1 Sphingobacteriales bacterium
CCGAATAATACATAACTAATTGTTAAACAAGTAGTTCATTAATTGAACATCTTGTGTACGTCCATCTGCAAAGCTAATTTTGTTTCACTTTTTAATGCTGAAAACATTATGAAAACTAATTTTAGCCTGCTCTTCTATATGAAGAAGCAAAAGAACTATCAAACTGGTGCCGCTCCTATTTATTTAAGGATTACTGTAGCCGGCAAACGGGCGGAAATCACTACAGGCCGGGAATGTGAGCCGGAACGCTGGAACTCTCACGCTGGTCGTATGTCCGGCTCGAAGGAAGATGCCAAAAGCTTGAATGCTTACCTGGACAATCTGCAAAGCATGGTTTATGATGCCCATAAGGCATTAACGGAAGATAAACTGGCTGTTACCGCTGAAAGCATCAAATGTAAATTCCTGGGCAAAGAAGAAAAAGCGCATACGCTTTTGGAAGCCATCAAAGACCATAACCAAAAAATGGAAGCATTGGTGGGTAAGGAATATGCAGATGGAACGTTGAAACGTTTTGAGGTACTGGAAAGGCATATAGAGCTATTTCTGCAATTTAAATATCACATAGCCGATATTGACATTAAAAGGATAGCGCATGAGTTTATCAGCGATTTTGAGTTTTATCTCCGTACTGAAAAGAAATGTGCTAATAATACTGCGGTTAAGCATGTAAAAAACCTCGGCAAGATTATCCGTATCTGTATCAGCAATAAATGGATTGACCGCGACCCGCTTTTCGGTTATAAATTCAAAACCAAAAAAGTGGACAGGGCTTTTCTCTCCGGCGAAGAACTGCAAATCATGGCTGATAAACTATTTGCTACCCAACGGCTTTCACAGGTTAGGGATGTATTCCTTTTGTGCTGCTATACCGGGCTGGCCTATTCAGATGTGCAAAGGTTGAAACTTTCCAATATCATCAAAGGCATAGACGGCAACCAATGGATATGCATAAACCGAAAGAAAACCGATACCCGTTCAGCCATTCCGCTTCTGCCCGCCGCCATGAGCATCCTTGAAAAATACAGCGACAATCCTTATTGTGTCAACAATGACAGGGCAATGCCTGTTGCCAGCAATCAGAAAATGAATGAATACCTGAGAGAAATTGCCACCCTTTGTACAATCAATAAACCGCTGAGTTCGCATATTGCCAGGCATACTTTCGCTACTACGGTAACCCTGTTGAATGGCGTACCGATTGAAAGCGTATCCAAAATGCTTGGTCATACTAATATCCGTACCACGCAACAATATGCAAAAGTACTGGATATTAAAGTAAGTGCAGATATGGCTTTACTGCGAGAGAAATACCAGTCTGCCTAATTTTGCCTTGTAATTAATCATATCCATTCATTTAGCCGTTTCTGTTCCTCTACAACAGAAACGGTTTAATCAATTTAAATCATGCCTAAAAAAACAAAATACATAGACTTAATGACCGATTTTGGTTTCAAACGAATTTTCGGAACAGACCCTAACCGGGATTTATTAATCGCTTTCCTGAACGAGGTTTTCCGGGGACGAAAGCATATAGTTGACCTTGTGTACAATAAAAATGAACATACCGGTGATACCATACATGAGGGCGGCGCTATCTTTGATCTCCTTTGTACGGGTAGTGACGGCGAACGTTTTATTATTGAGGTGCAGCGGGGCAAACAGGAAAACTTTAAACAGCGTGCCTTATTTTATACCAGCCGACTAATCAGCGAACAGGCTCCTAAAGGCAGTCGTAGTGAATGGGCTTATAATATAGCAGAGGTTTACCTGGTTGCCCTGCTGGAGGATTTCACCCTGGAAGATAGCCCGATAAATGAATACCTGCATGATATTTGCCTGTGTAACAGGGATACCGGGAAAATATTTTACGAAAATTTAGGTTATACCTATATTGAATTGCGTAAATTTGTAAAAACGGAGGCAGAACTGAGCAGCGAGTTAGACAACTGGCTTTCCGTGCTGAAAAACATGAGCAGCATGGATAAAATACCTGTTTACCTGCGTAAACCCGTTTTTGAAAAACTATTTAATATTGCTGCTTACAGCAATTTAACTAAGGAGGAAAAAGCTATGTACGATAGCAGCTTAAAAAGCAAGTGGGATAATAAAAATGTGATGGATTATGCCAAGCAGGAGGCAAAAGTGGAAGGAATAAAAGAAGGAATAAAGCAGACTGCAAAAAAAATGAAAAAGAGCGGTATTGAGATCAAACTGATTGCCAATATCACCGGTTTGTCTATTGCTGAAATAGAGCAGCTATAATCCTCTTAATTATAATCATATTTGAAAAGCTACTGCCTTGCAGTGGCTTTTTTTGCATCCCGCCGGAACGGCTGTAAAAGCGAACATTCCCGGCCTACAAGCCAATAAACACACCATTCCATTTTCACCACGTAAGCAACCGACAGCGCGAGCCGGGTAAATAGTCAAGGCCGGGCAAGCCGCTAAAAAACAAAACACAAAGCCCGCTTGTATAGCCTTTACTTTTTACCCGGCGGTGGCTATCTTCGCTGTACTGGTGAATAAGGAATGTTAATAACCTGAGTTCGATTAATAAATAGCAAATAAAATTTGTCAATCATAAGAAATGTAAG
>JBIOHE010000540.1:0-2595 GCA_044448725.1 Sphingobacteriales bacterium
AAATATAACTTTTATAATTTTATCAAAAAACAGCAAAAAAAACAGGCATTTTTTGAATTTTTTGCAATTGAAAAATTGAAACAATAATTTTTTTGCGATAATTTTTATATTTCTTCACTTTTTCATCACATCAAGTCAGTTTTATTCGTTTTTTTATGCAAAAAATAAAAAACACCATATTTCGGGATTCATTTTTTACTAAAAACATTATAAAGGTTAAATTATGCCGCAATTCCCCTCATTTTTTAAAAAAAACAGGGATTTTTTTTATATTCTGTAAAAATTGTGTATAATATAAAGTATAGTTCTTATTTTGGTCTCCGACGTTTCACTTAAAATTCCAGTTCATGTCTAATATCCGATTCCAGGCATTACAGGCCGTTTTAACACGGGCAATCCCCGAGGTTAAGATACCTTCCCCTAAAATTTCAGATTTCTTTGCGGCGAATGTTTTCGATAAAAAGAAAATGAAAGAATATCTTTCAACCGAAGCTTTCCAGGGCATAGTAAATTCAATTGAAAAAGGGGAGCCGATCCCGCGCGACCTGGCCGAACAGGTTGCTTCTGCCATGCGGTCATGGGCCATGGGCAAGGGCGCCACACACTATACCCATTGGTTTCAACCGCTT
Source organism: Sphingobacteriales bacterium (assembly GCA_044448725.1). Taxonomy (GTDB): domain Bacteria; phylum Bacteroidota; class Bacteroidia; order Sphingobacteriales; family Sphingobacteriaceae; genus Mucilaginibacter. Next base: position 630 of record JBIOHE010000540.1, read on the forward strand.
ACCGGCTCAACAGCCGAAAAGCACGATGCTTTTTTTGAACCCACACTTGACGGGGGAGCTATCGAGAAATTTTCGGGCGATGCGCTGGCCCAGCAGGAGCCTGATGCTTCAAGTTTCCCAAGCGGCGGTATCCGCAATACATTCGAGGCAAGGGGCTATACTGCCTGGGACCCTTCATCACCTGCCTTTATTATGGCACGTACGCTGTGCATCCCAACTGTTTTTGTTTCATACACCGGCGAGGCGCTTGATTACAAGGTCCCTTTATTAAAAGCATTGAGCGCATTAGATAAGGCGGCGGTTGACGTTTGCCATTATTTTGATAAGGGTATTGAAAAAGTAAACGCTTCACTGGGTATTGAGCAGGAATATTTTTTGGTTGATATTGCCTTATTTAACGCCCGCCCCGACTTGTCATTAACAGGCCGTACCCTTTTCGGGCATATATCTGCAAAAAACCAGCAATTAGAAGACCATTATTTTGGTTCGATACCTGAAAGGGTATATGCATTTATGCAGGATATGGAAACTGAGGCCTTATTATTAGGCATTCCTTTAAAGACGCGTCACAATGAGGTTGCGCCCTCGCAGTTTGAGTGCGCTCCTATTTATGAAGAAATCAACCTTGCTATTGATCACAATCAGCTGCTGATGGATTTGATGGATAAGGTTGCCAAGCGCCATAACTTTAAAGTTCTATTGCACGAAAAACCTTATGCGGGCATCAACGGATCGGGCAAGCATAATAACTGGTCAATGATCACTAACACAGGGAAAAACCTGTTGTCGCCGGGGAAAACGCCTAAAAACAACCTGATGTTCCTGGCATTTTTTGTAAACACCATCAAAGCCGTTTATGAACATGCCGACTTGTTAAGGGCGTCTATCGCATCGGTAAACAACGATCACCGTTTGGGGGCGAATGAAGCGCCGCCGGCAATTATTTCTATATTTTTAGGAAGCCAGCTTAGTGATGTGCTTGATGAGATTGAAACTTCAAGGATCAGCAAAAAAATAAAGGACGACGCATTATTATGGCAGGGAATCCCCAAGATCCCGCAAATTTTAAGGGACAATACCGACCGCAACCGGACTTCGCCTTTTGCATTTACAGGCAATAAGTTTGAACTGCGCGCCGTAGGCTCATCGGCCAATTCGGCAAGCCCGATGACCATTTTGAACCTCATTGTAGCCGACCAGCTCACAAAGTTTAAATATGATGTGGATAAACTGATAAAAAAAGGCGAAAAGAAAGATGTCGCCCTCCTGATCGTTATCAAAAAATATATTAAGGAATCGAAAAATATCCGCTTTGAAGGGAATGGTTATAGTGAAGAGTGGGAAAAAGAAGCTGCTGCAAGAGGATTACCCAATATTAAAACTACGCCAAAAGCGCTTGATGCATTTTCATCGGATAAAACAGCTTTATTGTTTGCAGAAACAAACGTATTTACCGAACGTGAAGCGCAGGCACGCCACGAAATTTTGTTGGATAGTTTTTATAAGAAGCTGCAGATTGAAGCACGCGTTATAGGCGAACTTGGCGTTAATACCATTTTGCCCGCTGCAATTGGCTATCAAACCAAATTGATTGAGAATGTTAAAGGTTTAAAAGATCTCGGCTTAAATGAAGACACCTATAAAGCGCAGCTTGGCATTATCAATAAAATAGCTGAACACGTAAATTTCATTAAATCAGCAATTGATGATTTGGTTACTGCACGTAAGAAAGCAAATAATATTGAAGACCTGCGCGAAAAAGCAATTGACTATGATGAAAAAGTTAAACCGTTTTTCCAGGCGATCCGCTATCATGTAGATAAACTGGAACAATTGGTTGATGATTCTTTATGGCCATTGCCAAAATTCAGGGAGTTGCTGTTTATTAAGTAGAAGCGCATTTATAAATATTTCAAGATTCGATTACTGATTGTAGCCTGAAGTTTAATATGAGTATTTGATATGC
>JBIOHE010000541.1:0-2595 GCA_044448725.1 Sphingobacteriales bacterium
GAATCATTATTTGGCATTATATATAAAAATAGTTATGCTTGATTTCCACATGTCAACCTATATCCGTAGAAGACAGGGGTATATAATTATTGGGTGTGCCTATAATAGGTTGACAAATTTATTTTATCGTAAAAAAATAATTATTTTGCAATGTTAAGGAACGATGGCAAAATAACTACCACCATTTTACTTGTTCTTTTACCTCGTGATTAATTATTTTTTAATTGTCCCGATGAGGGCTATGCAGTTCATTTTTTCAGTGTTGCCTCCCGCATGTGCGGGATTAAATAGGCTTTCGTAGCTTTGGCGCCCGCTCGTACCGAACGGGGTACGTTCGGGCGGCCTTGGAAAAATAAAAAACCTGCCTACCGCCTGCCTGCCGGTAGGCAGGGCAGGTAGGTAACTTCGCAATATGGTAGCATTTATTTTATCAACGTTCGTAAGGGTATTATTACAGTTATATTTTATATTCCGGTTTATGAATAAACATTTCTGCTTCTTATTCCTGTTTTTTCTAATTTTTGTATTTAGTGCAAAAGCGCAGCAGGATACAACCAGTGAAAAAGGATGGACGAGCATGCCCGTAGTATCAGACTCACAAATAGTATCAAATGCTCCCAAAATAGATTCGCAAACATATAAACAGTACATTAAGGATTCATTAAAAGCAGCAGCCGCGAAAGAGGACTCTCTAAAAATTGAAGTAGATGAGAAAGAATTTATAAAAGAGAATATTAAAGCGCTTTGCTCAAAGGGTATGTATGGAAGAGGGTATGTAAAAGAGGGGTGGGACAACGCAGCAAAATATATTCTGAAGAAATTCAAGGAGTTTAAATTGAAACCCGTTATAGATGGAGGGCCTTATGCACAGGGGTTTGCATTTCCGGTGAATACCTTTCCGGGGAAAATGGACCTGTTCATTAATGGTGATTCACTATTTCCCGGAGCTGATTTTCTGATAGACGCATCGAGTCCGTCATTTGTAACGGATTCGTTTGTAAAATTAAAGGTTAAAAAAATTAACCTCGATAAGATTTCAGATACCGCGGCATGGATGGCAAAGATCACGAAAATGGACAGCAGCCATGCTTATTACCTGACAAATATTGAATCGATGTGTGAACGGCTTGATATGCGAAAAGATCAATTGCTGGCCCAACTGCCAAAGGGTTGTTTTATTATCCCGGAGGAAAACAAACTTACCTGGACGGTGCACCGGGAGCCGATCGCGGCTACTGTTTTTTATGTAAAAGAAGACTCGCTGCCGAGGAAAGTAAAAAACGTTTCGGTGAACGTAAATGCGGTATATACTCCTCACCAGCGAAGTGAAAACATTATAGCATGTGTACGGGGAACCGTAAAAGATACCTTCATAGTATTTAGCGCGCATTATGACCATTTGGGAATGATGGGTAACAAGACTGTTTTCTCCGGGGCAAGTGATAATGCAAGCGGCACCGCAATGTTGCTCTATCTCGCATCTTATTTTTCAAAGCATCCACAGCATTATTCTATCCTGTTCATAGCATTTGGCGCCGAAGAAGTTTCGCTTATGGGATCAGAGTTTTATGTATGGCATCCCTTTGTGCCATTAAAAAATATAAAATTCCTTACAAACATTGATATTATGGGTGATGCGTCAAATGGTATAACAGTAGTAAATGCCACGGAAAACATTCCGCAATTCACTCTTTTACAGCAAATAAATGATAAGAATAAATATATACGCACTGTTTATCCAAGGGAAAATGCAGCTAACAGCGACCATTATTATTTTACTAAAATGCATGTGCCTTGTTTTTTCATATATTCGAACGGTGGTAACGGATATTATCATGATATACATGATGTAAGAACTGCACTGTCATTAAACCATGTTGAGGGGGTTGCGCGGTTACTTATAGACTTTGTTAATGAGCTGAAAGATGTTCCGGCAACTATGGCAACTAATACTGTAGCCCCAAATACCACATCTCCAACAGAGATTACCATACCCCCCAAAGATGGTACCGTTCCCCCGAAGGAAGAAGAACCAAGCTCTAAGCCGGAGGAAAAACCGGAAAAATAAGCGGAATGTTTAATTTTGGAGAAATAGGGTGACTATTGGTAATTGATATGTATTTACTATTTTTGGCTTCCTAACGTTTAATAATGCCTGTATGAAAAAAATATTTTTAATAAACCTTGCAGTGATCATGGTGATCTGTTCTGTGTTATACACATCATGTAAAAAACCAGTTCACCCCGCTCATCCTACACCAGCAAATAACAGGCTTTTGAGTTATACAAAATTCAGTACTTCCACTCTTTCTACACATACTATAAATGAAAACTTTTCATTTTTCTATGATGCGCAGAAAAGAGTATCGCAGATCCTGTATTCAACTAATGACACGCTACAACTAAATCCCGGCCCGGGGAATATCAGCATCACTTTTACTTACTCAAATGATACGATATATAAAACGACTACTAATTTAACAACAACAACAGTCGTTGAACGGGATACCTTTGTTCAAAATTCATTCGGTTTTATTACAGATGCATTCACGCCAGGGGCCTATAACAAATTTGGATACTTTAATAATGGTAAAC
>JBIOHE010000542.1:0-2594 GCA_044448725.1 Sphingobacteriales bacterium
ACCTTTCATTAAGCCTTTTGGATAAATGGGACAGTCATTTAGGCCCGGCCTGGCATGGGGGGCATATAAAATTCTGGTCAAAAGCTACACTAAGTGGTCTGTTAAAAAATGCGGGGTTTACCGTTACGGCCTTTAAAGGTTGTGGCCGTATTCCTTATTTGTGGAAATCTATGATTATTAAAGCTAAAATATCTTGAACAGCCAGTTTTCATTTGTTATTTTAACCTATAACGAGGAAATGCACCTGCCAAGGCTGCTTCAGTCTATCAACGCGCTCAACGCGCCGGTTTTTATATTAGATTCGGGCAGCGTCGATAATACTTTGACTGTAGCTGAAGATTTCGGCGCAACTGTTTTGCAGCACCCTTTTGAAAACCATCCCAAACAATGGGATTATGCGCTTAAAAATTTCAAGATCCAAACGCCATGGGTAATCGGATTGGATGCAGACCATATAGTAACCCCCGAATTAAGGGAACGCCTGCTTAATTTTCGTGATGAAGATTACCGGGACGTCAACGGGATCTATTTTAACCGGAAAAACTATTTCAAAGGTAAATGGATAAAACACGGGGGCTATTATCCTTTTTATCAGCTAAAGCTGATACGGTATGGGGTAGGCTATTCGGACCTGAATGAAAATATGGACCACAGGTTTGTGGTACCAGGCGATACGGTGATATGGAAAGACGGTCATATTTTGGAGGAAAACCTAAAAGAAAACCAAATCTCATTCTGGATAACAAAGCATAACCGGTACAGCGACCTACTGGCGCACGAAGAGCTTGAACGTATTCAACAGTTAAGGGCGCAAACCGTTAAACCTCATTTTTGGGGCTCGCCGGATGAGCGCAGGGCAAGGTTTAAGAATTTATGGTGGCAATTACCGAGATATGTACGGCCGATGATCTATTTTATTTACCGGATGTTTTTCCAGTTAGGGATACTTGATGGCCGCACCGGTATAATCTTTCATTTTTTACAGGCATTTTGGTTCAGGCTGGTGGTTGATATTAAAATTGATGAAAACATTCAGCAACAAAAAGGAACAGAAAAAACTGTTTACCATCAGAAAAACTATGCGCTCCGGTTTATTATCCTCCTGATCCTGCTTTTCCCCTTGTTCTATTACTTTAATATATTTTATTTTAGCCTTACTAACCCGGGGGCAAGCCACTATAATGCCTTTCTGGCGAATTACTTTAATTATATCCGGGGCCTGCGCTGGATATTACTGCATAGCAGCGCACAAATACTCAATTGGCTTGGCTTTGCGGCAATAACAAGTGAGTATGATTTACTGGTGTCGGGCCACGGTGTTATCCAGCTGGTTTACTCCTGCCTGGGCCTGGGGCTTATCAGTTTTTTTGCAGCCTTTGTTATCGCCTACCCTAAAAAACTGAAGTCGAAAATTATTTTCTTTACCCTGGGTGTTTTGGGTATCGAATTTTTGAACGTAGTCCGGTTTATCCTGCTTGCTTTATTTTGGGATAAGCACAATAACCGGATATTTGACCATCATACAGTTTTTAATATTATTGTCTATCTTGTTATTGCAATTAGCCTTTACTTTTGGGTAAAGAATGATAATGCCTTAAATGAACCCGATGTTTCAAACTGATCTGTCAGCTTATAACAATGTGCCCTTTCATCCGGGGGGCAATGCTGTAAAAAGGATTTTATGGTTTTATTTAAATGCCCTGTTCTTAAAAACAAGCCTGATTCCTGTTAGTGGTTTTAAAATAGTTTTGCTCCGTATTTTCGGCGCCAAAATCGGTAAGGGTGTTACTATAAAACCCGGTGTAAATATTAAATATCCCTGGCATTTAACTATTGGCGATCATACCTGGCTTGGCGAAAATCTTTGGATAGACTGCCTTGTCCCTGTAACCATCGGCAATAATGTTTGCATTTCGCAGGGGGCAGTTATTCTCACAGGCAGCCATAATTATAAAAAAACAACATTTGACCTTATAACTTTAAGTGTCGTTTTGGAAGATGGCGTCTGGATTGGCGCTTGTGCCATAGTAAATGCAGGTGTAAATGCGGGTACTCATGCCGTGCTCACCAGTGGCTCTGTAGCAACTAAAAATCTGGAAGCTTACGCCATTTACCAGGGGAACCCTGCTGTAAAAACCCGTATGCGTATAATGACATAGTTTTTTTAAAATATCTGAATTTTTGTTACTCAAAAAACCAAATATCAACAATGCATACCCCAAAAAACAATTCGTATAAAGTCATACTGGCAATTATCGGTTTTGTTGTATTGCTGATGGGTATAACCTTGTTTTTTATTCCTCCTGCAATCTTTACCGATCCTTCACAGGGTTTCCAGGTACTGCAAAGTATGCAGCTGGGAGGTGGCTTTAATAATTTGGTAAGCCCCGACCAGGGCGATATTTCGAAGAATTACACCCAATTTTTAACATGGTGGTCGCCCGGTCAATATCTTGTGCCGTTTTTCTTTAAAATAATTACCGGCCTGAATTTGGGGCGAGGCATCGCTGTAACAGTAACTATCGCTGAATTTTGCGGTTTAGCCGGATTTTATTGCTTCTTCAAAAAAATTGGATTTACACCGCTGATAGCCG
>JBIOHE010000543.1:0-2593 GCA_044448725.1 Sphingobacteriales bacterium
ACATAAGGGTTAAAATCTGTTTTTTATGCCAAATTTTAATATGGAGCTATATTTTGATGACATTGGTATGTATAATCTACACTAAGTGTTTTTTTACTTGAAATTAATTTAAAACCGGGAACGTTCCCGAAAAAATCTGTCCGTATTTTTGGCGAAATGAATATTAATGAAAATTATCGGGCCCGTTTTCTGCGTGAATTTGGGTTTGGCGGATCGTTTTTTGAAATTTGTGTGGTATAATTGGCAGGGGAGTGTCAGGTGTTATTAAATACAGTTCCTGTCATAATAACGGCTTGAAAAACTAATTTAGGATCAACCAACAATTCTAACCCTTGAAATAACGCGTACCCGTTTTTTGACGTTTAATTAAAAGCTTTGTCACGATAGGGGAGTGAATTTGGCGCAATAAGCCCCCATCCGGCCAAACAAATTTGCGTTAGATTTGTATGTATCGAACAGCATCTTTTCGGCAGTAAGTTTGATTAGCATAGACAACAGTGGCCGATGAAATTAAAGTTTAACGAAACCAATAAATAAAACCCTGTTATATGTTTAAAGACACAAAAGCAGTAAGCGGTTTTTCAGTAAACGACCTGCAAAAAGCAAAGGAGTTTTATCATCAAACTCTCGGCCTCGAAGTTACCGAAGGTGCGATGGGGATTTTAACCCTGCACATAAGCGGCGGCGGAAAAATTTTGATTTATCCCAAACCAAATCATGTGCCCGCTACCTTCACCATTCTTAACTTTCCCGTACCCGATGTGGAGAAAGCAGTAGATGAGCTTATTAGTCTTGGAATAAAGTTCGAACAATATGATGCCCCGATGAAAACAGATGAAAAGGGTATTTTATGGGGTGATGGTCGTGGCCCGGATATTGCCTGGTTTAAAGACCCGGCGGGGAATATCCTGTCGGTGCTGCGTGGGATGTGATCCGATTACTGTTTTATTTCCTGGCCTACAAACATCAGTGTTTTGGTGTGCGGAATAATGATGTGGAATTCCCGCATGCCATATTCACGATCAAATGGCGGCTTTGTTTTTATGCCTTCCAGTTTATCTTTAATGGTTCCCCACAAGTTGTCAATTTCGTCAACTTCCAGGTAAAATTCCATTTCGCCGATATAAGTTCCCGCGTTTAGGATATGGATAAGATGGTTATCCTTATAAATAATTACATAACTACCCTCGTCCCTTGCAACTTTGAAATAAAAAAGCTCCACAAAGAATTTTAAAGTTTCCCTTATATTATTTGAAGGGACCATCGGGCTTAAATACAGTGCCTTATACATGATTTATCATAATTATCTTTTGAAATCATTGCCGTATTGAACCAAGAGCAAAAATAAGGAATTATAGGTTATCGTGTTGCTTATCAGAACTACAGATAAATTCCTGTTTTATGGAAGCAATTCAGACCTTCTCGCCGTCACCAGACGTTCCTAACGGAACGTAAAGACGTTTTTTTACACGTTCTACCAACCAGACATCCCTACGGGATGTTAATGCGATAAAAACATCCCGTAGGGATGTCTGGTTGGTAGAACAAATAGACCCGACGTCTGGGCGTTCCATCGGAACGCATGGTGACGGCGCGAAGATTTCAATTGCACCGTATTTTATTTTCCTGAAAATAAAGATGCTATATTTGAAAGGCTACAATTCTTAAAGGGCCAAAGCCAATACAAATGAAAATTTTATTTTTTTGCCCGCGCTGGGGACAGGAGCAGGTGGAATGGGATGTATTTCTGCAAAAAGTAAAACAAGCCGGATATGATGGTGTGGAGGCCAGTTTGCCCTTTGATGAAAGGGGGAAGGCTGTAATACTGGAGGGTTTGGCAAAGCACAATCTCCACTTTATTGCACAACACTATGAAACTGCTGAAAAAGATTTTAGCATCCATTGCCGGCAATTTGAACAAAGGCTGCGCAACCTCGCATCAGCCAAACCCTTGTTTATAAACACCCAGACTGGCAAGGACTATTACTCGTTTGAACAAAATTCGGAGCTTATTGCCCTGGCAAGGAGTATTTCCAAAGAAAGCGGGGTGAAAGTTGTGCATGAAACCCACCGGGGTAAGTTTAGTTTTGCTGCACATATTGCCAGCCGGTATTTTAATGAAATTGAAGACCTGCGCATAACGCTTGATATATCGCACTGGTGCAATACCGCTGAGTCATTTTTGCGCGATCAGGCAGAGGCAGTGGATTTAGCCATTTCCCGCACCGACCATATTCATTCCCGTGTAGGTTATCCCGAAGGCCCGCAGGTAACTGACCCAAGGGCGCCCGAATGGAAAGAGGCACTTGATTTTCATCTGCAATGCTGGGACAAGGTGCATACGTTAAAGCAACAAGAAAAAGCGGAATATTTAACCGTTACCTCAGAGTTTGGGGCGCCGCCATATATGCCTTTACTTCCCTATACCCAACAACCGGTGGTAAGCCAATGGGATGTAAATGTTTTTATGATGAATTTACTGAAAGAGCGCTACCGGTAATTTTGACAATAAATCTAATGACTATCCGCTTTGCTAAATAATTTAGTATATTAGCGGTATGAAGCTATCAGAATTTTTCAAGCAGTACGGAGA
>JBIOHE010000544.1:0-2589 GCA_044448725.1 Sphingobacteriales bacterium
CATTATTTTGAAAATTCTTAAATTCTGATTCAGGCCGGCGACCAATGACTAATGACCACTGACTAATGACTAATGACCAAATAAAATGATAAAAAACTATTTCAAATTGGGCTTACGCAGCCTCGCAAAAAACCGTTTGTCATCATCGATAAACATACTTGGGCTTGCACTGGCGGTAGGCTGCTGCATGGTGGTATTTGCCTTCTTCGATTGGTCAATGCACTTTGATAACTTTCACCATAAACTCAATAACCTTTTTGTTGTTGAGCGGCTCTCTGAAAAAGACGGGAACCGGCAACTATGGGGCAACTCGCCTTCGCCGATGGGGCCAATGCTAAAAAATGATTTTCCCCAAATAAAAGATATTACAAGGGTAACTGATAGAGGGGTAATTATAAAACAAGGTGATAAGGTCTTCAGGGAAAGTGTAAGCTTTGCTGATAATTCCTTTTATACGATGTTTGATTCTCCTGTGAAATGGGGAAACAAAGAACATTTTACGGACGGGGACGGCATAGTGCTGACCTATAATCTTTCGGAAAAGCTTTTTGGTAAAGAAAACCCGGTGGGTAAAAATGTAAGTATATGGTTCAACAGTAATGGCAAGGAGCTACTGGAGAACTTTACAGTTAAAGGAGTTATGGAAAAACAGCCAATCGAATCATCCTGGTATTTTTCTTCTATAATTCCTTATAGCAAAATGGCCTCAATTGGCATGGATACCCCCGGCGACTGGAGCCACAGTGTTGATATAACATTTTTAGAGGCAGGTAATGAGGCATCGTTGGCTCCTGTTATCAGTCAAAGTAAAAAATATTTACAGCTTTATAATTCCGCCAATCCAAACGACAAAATCGTCGACTTTCATTTCCAGCCCTTAAATACCATGAACTTTCATGCGTACAAGGTAAACAACGCGCGTTTTAATTCCACCAACATAGCGGGCTTTATAATGCTCATAACTATTGCCATCGCTACTTTGCTGTTAGTGTACTTCAATTACATGAATATCGCCATAGCATCTGCATCCGCGCGGTTAAAAGAAATTGGCGTACGGAAAGTGATGGGCAGCAGCAGGAAACAGATCATCTTCCAGTTTATCCTGGAAAACCTTATTCTTTGTACCATTGCGGTGATGATCGGCTTGATACTTGCCAAATACATTTTCATCCCCTGGTTCCAACAAATAGCCAATGTTGAACTGGGCGAAAAATTATTCACTAATTACCGCACGTGGGTCACATTATTCGCTTTGATTATAGTATCCGCCATCAGCGGTGCGGCATACCCATCATTTTATATATCGGCCTTTAAACCGGTAAATATTATGAAAGGAAACAGTAAAATGGGGAGTAACAACCGTTTCAGGAAAGCACTGTTGGGTCTCCAGTTTTTTCTGACCTTTTTAGCAATTTCAATCGCGATAGCTTTTGTACAGGAAACAAAAAATATCAAAGCAAAGCCCTGGGGTTACCAGCCTGCAAATACCGTAGTGGTAACGCTTGATAAATCCGCTAAGTTTGAATCATTCAGCGACGAGTTAATGAATAGCAGCACTGTAAAATCGGTTACTGGTTCTGATCAGGCGCTTGGTTATTATACCAAACAATTGGCTATTAAAGCAGACGGGAAAGACCAAACGGTACAAAGTATCAGCGCTTTGCCGGGCTTTGCAAGCCAGTTAGGTATCAGCATTTCCAAAGGCCGGGATTTGAACGACCATTTTATTACTGACCAAACCGATGCTGTTTTAGTTAACCAGGCTTTCCTGAAACTAATGCACTGGACTACAGGTATTGGAAAAAACATTGAATACCAAAATCATCAATACAAAGTGGTAGGCGAAGTGAACGATTTTCACTTTCGGGATTTTCAATCCCCTGTGGGCGCCATGCTATTAATGGGGTGTAAACCGGCCGATATAAATTATGTTTATATAAAAACATCGCCTGGTCTATTTTCAAATGCGCATCTCGACGTTGAAAAAATATGGAAAAAGGTTAACCCTAATTTACCATTTGAATACCACTACCAGGACACGGTTTTCGATCAGTATTTCAATGGGTTCAGCCAGGTTGGCCAGGTACTCGGGGCGGCATCGCTCATCATGATCGTTATTTCGATATGCGGTATTTTCGGTCTGGCCCTCCTCATATTAGGTAAGAAAATGAAGGAAATAAGTGTAAGGAAAGTGCTGGGGGCCGGCATCGGCACTATCGTTTACCTCGTAAACAGGGAGTTTATATTTGCAATCGGGTTTGCGCTATTGTTTGGGCTGCCAATCTCCTGGTGGCTTACAGGGACCATGTTTAAAGTGATCGCAGCGGATTCCAAAGTATCATTTACCCCGCTGATTTTATCATTCCTCAGCCTGGTATTTATGACCGTTGTAAGTGTTTCATGGCATATTTATAAAGCGAATACTTCTAATCCTACTAAGTATTTGAAGGATGAGTAGGGTGCAGAGATCAGAGACTGGAGATTAGAGGTTAGAAGAATATTGTCTGAATCAGAATTTAAGAATTTTCAAAATAATGTCCATTAAAAATTCTGTTAATTCTTAAATTCTGTAAATTCTGATTCAGACAA
>JBIOHE010000545.1:0-2567 GCA_044448725.1 Sphingobacteriales bacterium
GCCTAGTGTGATAATTCTTTAATTGGTGAACTAATTGGTGCATATGTCCACTCAAAAGGCTTTGCCCTTTCATTGTTATAGGTTTCAATATATGTTAGTAATTGGTTTACTAGCTGCTGTTTAGAATGCCAAACTCCACCCTTTAAAACATCCTTGCTTAAAATATTAAACCAAATTTCTACCATATTTAACCAGGATGAGTAAGTTGGTGTATAATGGAGATTGATGTTTTTATTTTTTTCAACCCATTTTTTTATGCTCTCATGTTTATGCACTGAAAGGTTATCGGCAATTATGTGTAAAGGCTTGCCTTTATATATTTTAGCTAATTTTTTAAGGAACCCTAAAAAATTTATTGAATTATTTTTTTCAATTGTTTGTGCGATTATTTCTCCTTGATGCACTGCAAGGGAGGCAATTAGATTCACTACTCCATTGCGCTTATATGTTGCGGTCAGTCTTTTAGGGTTGCCATGCCGTAGTGGTAATTCAGGTTGAGATCGATCCAAAGCTTGTATTTGCGTCTTTTCATCTACGCAGAGTACGATCGCGTTTTCCGGCGGGTTCATATATAAACCAACGATGTTGAGCATTTTAGCTTCAAATTCAGGATCGGTACTCTTACCACACCAATATTCAATTTTATGAGGTTTAAGGTCTTGCTCTTTCAGAATTGTAAATACTTTACTTTGACTTATTCCGACTTCTGCACCTATTCTTGCCTGGCTCCAATTAGTGTACCCTTTTTCAGGTTTACTACATGCAAGATGGATGACCTTGTTTTTCTGGGCCTCAGTTACTACCACTGGTTTGCCGATACGGGCAGCATCAGTTAACCCATTCATTCGGCTTTCTAAAAACCTTGTCCGCCATTTGCTTACAATACGCCTGCTTATGTGAAAAAGTTCTTGGGTCTGATCATAAGTTTTACCTTCATACCAGTCCCAAATTACACCTGCACGCACTTTTATGCGGCTTTCTGCTTTTGTGCTGCGCAATATCACTTGTAGCTCATTTATCTCCTCCTGGCTTAATTGTATAGGTCTTGCAGGTCTTGCCATGATTGCTTCTATTTGGTTTCCATGGCAAATATATAAATTAGTTTACTAATTAAGAAATTATTACACTAGAGATCAGAGATACAAGGCAACTGGGAGGGTGCATAAAAAATATGCAACAATTTAGTTGCATATATAAAAAACTTGTTTTAGATTTGCAACATAAAAGTTGCACATTCTTATAAACCTTTAAATATTAGTAACAAATGGAAAACCAACTTACCCTGCAGAAACTCCTCAACCATCCTATTCAAAAAGTATGGGCCGCCATCAGCGAGCCAAAGCAAATGGAAAAATGGTGGATGGTCCGGAGCGATTTTAAAGCTGAACCCGGCTACAATTATGATCTGAAAAGCGATGGGGGCCAACTTACAGGCACCGTCCTTGAGGTAGATCCACCCCACAAACTGGTTTATACCTTCCTTTCACCAAAGCACCACATGGAAGCTGAAACTACTGTGATTTGGACCCTTGAAGAACAAGGCAATGCGACATTGCTTACCCTGGTGCATAAAGATTTTGATAAACTGCGTGAATCTCGTCAGTCAGTTTGGGAAGGTGTCTCCAAAGGATGGCCAAAACACCTTGCAAGCCTGGAAGAAGTATTGGCTGCAATGGACAAACAGGAAGGCACGCATGTAGCGGATAATGCTTATCAAAACCTTTAGATTGAGACTGAGATACGGTTTACCAATGTGTAAAATAAATGAAAATGACTGAAACGGAAATTCCGAAACCCGATGTTTACAAGGCAATAGCAGACCCCACCCGAAGGCAGATAATGGATTTGTTGCTTACCGACCATCCACTTACCATACAGGCTATTACCAATAAGTTTGATGCCAGCAGACAGGCCACAAGCAAGCATATCTATGTGCTCGAACAGGCAGGGCTCATCAGGATTGAGGACAAGGGACGGGAGCGATACTGTTTCCCCCACTTCATTCCGCTGAAAGAGGTAACTCATTGGCTTGCTTTTTACAAAACTTATTGGGAAGACCGTATTAGTGACCTGGAAAACTATCTGGACAGCCAGTAAAAGCTGTTTATATTTACTCGTCATGGCAAAACTTAAACCCTCACCCGCGATGCAGGTGAGGGTTTATATTTATGTCTTTCTCAATCAAAAATCCATTCTATAAACCCTCCCGGGTCTTTGTACAGGCTAAAAATCCCCTGGTTTTAGCCCATGGATTTATCCATGGGTAAAATATGATGTTGATGATTTCCGAAAACCGTTTCAACGGTTTATTTTTGAACTATGGCAGAGTTGACATTTCCTAGAAACCGTTAAAACGGTTTATGTATAACGCGGCCATCTTTCCCATGGATAAATCCATCGGCTAAAACTTTATAAAAATGATGGATAGAATAACTAAGACGAATCCTAAAGTAGAGCTATTTCTGAGTAATGCACAAAAGTGGCATGAAGAACTTGAGACCTTGAGAATGATCATTCTCGACTGCGGACTAACCGAAGAATTGAAGTGGAATGTTCCTATATATACC
>JBIOHE010000546.1:0-2564 GCA_044448725.1 Sphingobacteriales bacterium
GATAAGCCCCATGTAGGGACGGAAAAATATAACCATGGCCATCATCAGGCCCGCGATAAAAAACCGGAACAACCCTTTTTCCTTATCCGCAGTAAAAAGGATGTAGGATGAAAAAATAAGTAGGGAGGTGGAGAGACTTTCGGTATAAAAAGTGCCGTCGTAGGCCGCCACATATGAGCTGATGCTGAAAACAATAAACGTGAAGTAGAAATAGCCAATATGCTTAAACAACCTGTAAGCCAGCAATGCAAGGTAATAGGTGGATAGCGCCGATAAAACAAGCTGTATAAAAATTATCAGTAACAGGGTATTGTGCTGGCTAAAAAATACTCTTAATGGCAGGTACACAAATTCAAGACCGGGCATCCGGGTGCTCAGTAATTTTTGTCCGCCATCGCCTATAAAATGTTCGCCGGTTTTATAAACGTTTTCGGCGTAGTTTACATAGTCCAGTGCATCTCCGCGCAGCTCATACAAAGCTCCCTTCGGAGTTACGCTTTGAAGATGGGCAGCAAAAAAGAAAAGCTTAAAAGCGAAGGCAATGCATATAAAAAATATAGCCTGCCTTCTACCGGGCAAACCATTCCTGAAATCGAAAAATGCAATGATCTTATCCTTCATTTGATCCTGATTCTTCAAACCTGTTTTATAATCTCGTACCGGTGCAAAAGAGGGGATTACCGGAATTTGGTTCCAAGTTCTTGATTTTTATACGAGCCGCACAAATAAAGGTTGTATGATACAAATCAATTTTCCACGACAGGCGGGCTTTTGAGTAGAAAGTGATACGTTTTTAGTAAAAAGTGCGTGTGTCCGGGAATTCTATACAAACTAGGCTTTGTACAATACCAAAAAGCAACTTGCACCGGTATTGATGGTTTTGCCCAGCCTTACCTTTTCTGTTTCGCGGGCATTGAAGGCATTAAAAATCTTATCCTGCAGTTTTGAAGGTTTGTGTTGCTTGTATTCAGCCTCCAGGATTTGTTCATCTGTTCTCCGGCCAAAAATCTTATAGGGGATGGTTCTTAAAATTTAGGTGGGCGCCAGCAGGTATGAAAAGAAGTACGTGAAATAGTCTAACCTGAATGCCGTTTTTGCAATCAATTCATCTACCATCTTTTTGTTGTAGCGGCGCTGGTGTTTGCCGAAATCATCTACGTCATTCCATAAAAAATGATGCGCGGGCAGGGTTACATAGAGGCGTGAATCTGCAGGCATACATTCATATAGGTTGCGCAAAAATTTCATATCATCCGGAATATGCTCCAGTACATCAAACAAGCCAAGCCCGTCAACTTTAGTGGCACCAAAATCGAATTCCTGGAAGGTGCAGTTGTACACAAAATCAATTCCTCTTCTTTTTGCAACTAAACATCCATTGTAACCGGGCTCTATCAGATAAAATTTCTTATTGGGATATTGATTTTTTAAACGCAGCAATTGGAAACCATTGCCCCCGCCTATATCTGCAAAATCATTTTTAATGGGAAAGTTTTTTACTACTTCCGAAATAATATCGTTTCGGTGTTCGAACCAAAAACTGCCTGCTTCCTCTAATTCTTCGGCGCTTTTATTGCCTGATTCGGGGTACATGATTACATCCTTCACCGCTGTTTTCCAGATACCATTTTCATCTAAAGAGAAATTATTCATGCAATACTATTTGTAAAACTTACCGATGGCATCAATAATATAAGCCTGGTCTGATTCTGTAAGGTTGTAATAAAAAGGAAGGCGTAGCAGGCAATCGGCAAATTTATCGGTGTTGGGCAATTCGCGCCCATCGTGTTTATCCTGGTAGAAAGGGCTTTTATGCAGCGATAAATAATGAAACACCGCGTAAATGCCCAAAGCTTTCAGGTAATTGATTAAGCGGGTCCGCTCGGCCAGGTCTTTGCATATTAAATAAAATAAGTGTGCGTTATTGGTGGCATAATCCGGTATGGAGGCAAGCCCGACTTTACCCTGGCAACCCAGTTCCTTTAAGCCGGTATGGTATGCCTCCCATATCTTCTTTCTTTTCGACTGTATACTATCCAGGTGCTCCAGTTGTGCAAAAAGGAAAGCCGCGATAATATCTGAAGGAAGAAATGAGGAACCAATATCCACCCATCCGTATTTATCAATTTCGCCACGGAAAAATTTGCTCCGGTTCGTACCTTTTTCCCTGATTACTTCAGCCCGGTCAAGAAACTGCTCATCATTGATGGTAATCATTCCCCCTTCTCCCGAAATAATATTTTTTGTTTCGTGGAAAGAGAACGCCGCTAAATGACCGATGCTTCCAAGGGGTTTGCCTTTATAAAAACTATCTATTGCCTGGGCTGCATCTTCCACCACAAATAAACCGTGCTTCTCTGCCAGTTTCATAATGGCATCCATATCGCAGGCTACACCGGCATAATGAACCGGTACAATAGCTTTTGTTTTCGGGGTAATAAGCGCTTCTATTTGCGCGGGGTCAATGTTGGGATTGTTATGGTAACTATCCGCAAAAACAATTTTTGCTCCTCTTAAAACAAAAGCGTTAGCAGTGGAAACGAAAGTGTAGCCCGGTATAATAA
>JBIOHE010000547.1:0-2561 GCA_044448725.1 Sphingobacteriales bacterium
CAATTGTATTAAAGCTTATTGATCTTTTCCTCCGACTGTTTGTTTATTTCAAGAAGTTTTGCTTTGACATCCCCTTTTTCGATACTTTCAAGGGCTTTCCTTGAAATTTCAATTTGTCTTTTGTGGCTCTGTTCAATCTTTTCGAAAAGAATATTTATGAATTCTTCTCTTGTTCTTTTCTCCGGTTTGTCAGAGATGTTTACCTGGAGTTGATTTTTGGGATTTCTTCTGAAATGGGAATTAATATCTTTTAAAAAATATAATATGATTAATTCATGGTCTTGATTATTGACAAACTTCAATCCGTTTTTAGTTTCTTCATAATAAACAAAAACATAGACTAAATAAAAAAAGCCACTATTGATTAAATCGATTATTTTGTCCGGGGTTCCGATATCCGGATTACTGCCGGCGCTTGAAACTTTGACGGCCTTAAAATCAATCCATAAAACTTCCTCATGCCCCTTAAAACAAAAATGAGTTTTTGCATCCCAGGGATTTTTTGTTGCACCGGGAGGCGAGGCAAGAGATTTGCCGAAATACGGGTGTTTTATTGTCTTAGCTACAAATTCCTCTTCCAGCAAAGAACTGATTTCTGCACCGGCCCTTGATTTGGCTGAAATATTTGGTTCAGGATGGCTTTTGAGTATCGTTAAAACTACTGCCTTTAGCTCTTTTAATATTAGTGCTTCAAATTCTTGAATTTCCATTTATCTGAATAAATCTGAGTTAAAAAATTCGTGAACAGACATATCAAGCGCTTTTGCAATTTTCTCAATATTAGCTATTGAAACGTTTCTTTTACCCTGCTCAATGCTGGCAATATACGTTCGGTCAAGTTCGCAGGTGAATGAGAATTTCTCCTGGCTGAGATTCCCCTTTGTTCTTAATTCCCTGAGCCTTTTACCTATTTTTATTCTTATGTCCACAAAAGCAAAGGTTCGTCTTTGTCGTCTATAAAACAACGGATTATAAGTATAGTCGCTGGTGTTTGTGAATATCCGGGACGCCTTTTGTAATTAGCTTGTCACCAATATTATGTTGTCATCATATTTTCAATTTAATGTTTCTCCGTACTTGGCGTAGGTTAGTCTTTTTACCTACTTTTGCATTATGATTGATTTGCCTGTAATCCCTGTAAACCAGCCACAACGCAAGCCCGACTGGCTTCGGGTGCGCCTTCCGGTAGGGAAGGAGTACGCCCAGGTGCGCAGTTTGGTGGATACCCATAAGCTGCATACCATTTGCGAAAGCGGTAATTGCCCAAATATGGGCGAATGCTGGGGCGCCGGTACGGCTACCTTTATGATATTAGGCAATATCTGCACGCGCTCCTGCTCATTTTGTGCAGTCGCTACAGGCAGGCCATTGGCTGTCGATGCTGATGAACCCAACCGCGTAGCAAACTCTGTTAAGCTTATGCAGGTAAAACATTGCGTGATCACTTCGGTTGACCGCGATGACCTGAAAGACGGCGGCTCCATCATCTGGGCCGAAACTATCAATGCCATCCGCCGGGAAAGCCCGGTAACAACCTTAGAAACTTTATTGCCCGATTTCAGGGGCGTATGGGAAAATCTGGAGCGTGTGCTGGAAACCCGGCCCGAAGTGGTTTCACATAACCTGGAAACGGTAAGGCGCTTAACCAGGGAAGTACGCATACAGGCCAAATATGACCGCAGCCTGGAATGTTTACAGCACATAGCAAAAGCGGGATTGCGCACCAAATCGGGCATAATGCTTGGCCTGGGTGAAACTGAAGAAGACGTTATTGAATCGATGAATGACCTGCTGGATGCCGGGGTGCAGATATTAACCCTCGGGCAGTATTTACAGCCAACCCGCAGCCATCACCCGGTAATTGACTGGATACATCCTGACCAGTTTGCCCGTTACAAAGAAATCGGGATGGATATGGGTTTCAGGTATGTGGAAAGCGGCCCACTGGTTCGATCATCATACCATGCAGAAAAACACCTGTTTGAAATCTGACGCCCGGATTTTTAACATAATTTAACAATAAAAACAAGCTGTTTTACGGCTTAGCCTGTAATAAAACAATATTTGCTGCGTCTATTAATTGAGTATTTTGTTCTTTATAAGATCAGTTAATAGTTATGAAACGGCCGTATGATACACGCGGCCTTTTTTTGTTCCATTAATTTGCCCATGGTAAAAGTTAATTGTGCAGCAACCTGGCCAGGCAGTACCACGTTCATCTGATCAGGCAATGCAAGTTCATCACCCGCTTTACCATGCACAAAAGCCCCGATGATACAGGTCTCCTCCGGCGAATAACCCTGCGCCAGCAAAGATGCCAATATACCTGTCAGCACATCGCCCATGCCACCACTGGCCATAGCCGGGTTGCCTGTGGTATTAAAATATACTTTACCCTGCGGTGTTATAATTAAAGTATAATCGTTTTTTAAAAGGATAAAAAGTTGGTGTTCTTTAGCCTTTTGAATGCCGGTTTGTATTCGCTGCCACCAGTTTTCGTGTTCGCCAAACAGCCTGTCGAACTCTTTCCTATGCGGGGTGAAAATGGAGTTTTCCGGAAC
>JBIOHE010000548.1:0-2546 GCA_044448725.1 Sphingobacteriales bacterium
GTATATGGATTTTGCGCCAGTAACTTAGTGGTAAAGACGCAACAGAAAATTAATAGTGAAAGTTTAAGATTCATAAATAAGGTTTATGGAACTAATGTATAACTAAATTTTTAGTAATCAATAAGCCTTAACAAATATTAACATAAATTAACAGTTGGCGGGGAGGAGGTGAGTGGTGAGAAGTGAGTGGTGAGAAGAACAGTTTATAAAGAGGATGATCACTTTACCAACAGTTTTTGAAAAGCCAGGCTGTCGCCGCTAAAAACGTCAAAATCAACTGGGCGGCTAATGCCGTTAACTTTCGCCCTGTCCGAGTGTTGCCAGAATTTCCAGTGCGTTTGGTCTATGGTTGGCGTGGGTTCAACATAATGCGCTATCCACAAATGGTAGTCGTCAAAATAACCTGAGATATTATCGCGATAAAATTTTAAACCGGTATAAATAATGGGCTTAACTTTAGTTTTAGCCTCCACCTGTTTTAAAAACATGGTCAGTTCTCCGCGCATTTTTTCCGGCGGTACGCCATCCAGCACTTCAATATCTACGGTCATCGGTAAATCGCCGGGTTGGGTTTTTACATTTTTCAAAAAAAATGCAGCCTGCAATTTACCGCTCTTTTCGGGCCGGAAGAAGTGGTATGCCCCGCAGATAATGCCGTTTTTAGGCCCCTCCCGCCAGTTACGTTTAAAAAAGGGGTCAATCAGTTGCAAGCCTTCGGTAGCCTTTATAAATGCGAAGCTGATATGTACGCTATCCTCCCGCATGCTTTTTATCTTGTCCCAGTGTACGGTGCCCTGATAAGATGATACATCGATACCGTGAATTTTATAATTTGTTGGGATGCGGATATTGAAGCTTTTATATTTACGGTAGTTGGGATTATCCACGTTCCTGACCCATTGCCAGGCGGAAGTAAGGCCTGTTAATACATGGGTATAGTAAAAAGGTGACAGTACCAGCAGGATGATTATACCTATTGTTATTGTCCATCGCCATGACAAACCTTTTTTGGTTTTACTTTTGGATGGGTATTTTTTCCTGACAGGTGTTTTTTTCTTCACAGGTGGCACGGGGTAAAGGTACGAAAAGCAGGGGTGTGTTTAGTGTTAAAATGCTGGGGTGAACAGTTTAAAGGTAAGAATCTAAAACTTATATTCTTCGTTGAGACAAAATATTTTGCATTTCCAGTATGCTCCCGGAAATGCCGGAGATGCAAATTATCACTCCCTGACTTTTGCAACACTTTTTACTTTCACATAAACGTTCAATATTTATTTGCTTTCCTTCCCAATCTTCCCTAAACTTGAACCAATCGTTCGTGGCACATAAATCAGCTTAATAATGACCTCATCCATAAAAAAACAAATAGCAGCGCTAAAAGAATCACCTGAAATTTCTGACCTGACCTACCGTAAGGCAAGGGCAATTTATATTAACGGCAATTGCCAGGTATTGAGCCAGTCGGTACGGGGGTTTGATATTTTAGTTTTTGATGAAGGCGAAGAAGACGTTGAGATTAGGATTGCTATCGATGAAGACGAAAACCTGCGTTATTTGATTAAAGGAAAGCCGGCGCCATGGGACAGCTTCGGTATAGCTGCATTAATGCAGATTGATGAAGAATCAGAAAAAACCGAGCCCCGGCCGTTTTTAGAAGGAAAGGCATACACCCGCGAAGGGATGGTGAAAAGGGTATTGGAGGAGCGTAAAGCAAAAGCCTTAAAAGCTAAATACACAATCAAATTTGCTGATAATATTTACGGCGAACACCTGTTAACGACTGAAAAGGGCGTAAACTATAAAATCACGCTCCGCGATTTTGAAAACGAGACCGGCTATATCGATAACCCCGATTTGAAAACAAATAAATTGGGCACTACCAAGCATTTAATGTTTGCCTTTGCCGAACTCAAATCCAAACCTGCGGTATATAACAGCCTGAGTAAGTTTTACCCTTTTGTCGAGATCTATCTTGATCCGCTTAATGACTATCGCATTACATGGCACTACCCGCACCACCTGCGGCCCGAGATTGCCGCATTGATTACCCGGTATTTTGGCAGTAAAAATTATATTGAAGAAAACGCAGAAAAGGATTTTCTGAATTTTATAATTGACGCCCGTGAACATCAGCACATACTGGTGCGCCCCGAAGTTGATGAAAAGGTAAAGAAAGCCTGGGACCTGGAAATGCTGGCATTGGCCAAAAAGGAAGAACAATTGGATTTTTCATTGTTAAAAACCACTTTGTTCCCCTATCAGCAGGAAGGCGTTGCATTTGCCGCTTTCAGGGATGGGGCCATTATTGCCGATGAAATGGGTCTGGGCAAAACCATCCAGGCCATAGCCACTGCTGTGATGAAAAAAAAGTTGTTTGGTTTCAGGCGCACGCTTATCATTTGCCCGGCTTCGTTAAAAGAGCAGTGGAAACAGGAAATTGAAAAGTTTTCGCACGAAAACGCTGTGATTGCTGATGGCCCTCCTGAACAGCGGGCAGAGACCTACCGGAAGAGCGACGCCTATTTTGTTATAGTTAATTATGAAAC
>JBIOHE010000549.1:0-2529 GCA_044448725.1 Sphingobacteriales bacterium
CTTCAATAGGGTAAACACGAACAGAATTATTAGGTAATTATAAGCTATAATTATCATGAGCAAGCAAATTGAGAAATTAAAAAAACAGCTGGTTGAAATTTCAGAAGTTGTTAATTCGTTTAAGTCCGAAGCGGTACAGGTTAAAGTTGTTGAGCGGTTACTGGACATCATGATGGAGGTGGAGAAGACTGATGGTGACGGTGCTGAGTTGTTTATTAAAAGAGGATATAAACCAAGGGGAGGCGATGACGGCCACTATTCTTCGCCCCGGGGCCCTAAGAAACCGGGGGCAACCAAGATTTTAAACCAGCTTTTATCGTCGGATTTTTTTGACACCAGACATTCAATTTCGTCAATAGCAAATTATTGCAAAGATAACTTTGATTCGGATTTTAAAACATCTGAACTTTCGGGCATATTGCTGAAGCTTGCCAATGAAAATAAGCTGAAAAGGGAAAGAAGTAACGAGAATAACCGTTTTGAATATGTGAGGGCTTAGTTAGAGATTGGCGATTAGTGAACAGAGATTAGACATATAAATCCTTTTTCTAATATCTAACCTCTTACCTTCAATCTCTACTTCAAATCAAACAAACTCTCCACTCCTAAAATTTTCTTTGAGGTAAATCCTTCGGCGTATTTTACACGAATGTTTTTTCCAAATTCGATGGCCCTTGCTTCAATCCCCTGTACAAAATCGGGCGAAGATATATAGGTTTGCGGCTCGTCTTCCCATTCGGGATTATGGAACTGAGATCCGTAGGCAAATATGCTTTCAATTTTTTTATCCCAGTATGCTGTTACGTCAACCACAAAGTCGGGTTTGATATGGTAGTCCTGTATAAAATGCAGTACCAGGGCAGGCCGCCATTCCATCTGCAATTCGCCGTTAAAATACGTTTCAACTTTTCTGAGGCCTGATAAAAATGCTGATGTTTCAACCAGCTCATTTGCCCGGCCATGATCAGGGTGCCGGTCGCGCAGGGCATTTGTAATTACAATTTCGGGCTGGTATTTCCTTATTGCTTCTATAACCTTCAGCTGATATTCACGTGTGTTCTGGAAAAAGCCATCAGGCAGGCCTAAATTCTCCCTCACAGATAATCCGAGAATGCGTGCTGCTTCAGTTGCTTCTTTTATCCGTATTTCGGCCGATCCCCGGGTTCCTAATTCGCCCCGGGTAAGATCAACAATACCAACTTTTTTCCCCGCCGCAACATGTTTTAAAATAGTGCCGCCACACCCAAGTTCAGCATCGTCAGGATGCACTGATATTACTAATATGTCTAATTTAAGCATAGATAAAATTATATTATTTGCCCTTTGCCAGTAATCGGGTTATCCGTTTCCTGATTTTTGAAGACAGGGGTTTTGTAAAAGGGTAATAGAAATCGGTCACCAAGCCTGATTTATCGATCAGAAATTTATGGAAGTTCCACCTGGGTATAGAACTAAGCCTCCCATTTTCTTTTTTATCGGCAAAAAATTTATACAACGGATGTGCGTAGGGACCCCGAACCCTTGTTTTTTCAAAAATCGGGAAATTAACCTGTTGAATTTCGCAAAATTCAGCTAATGCAGCCCCTTCCAGCGGTTCTTGTCCGCCAAAATCATTTGATGGAAATGCAAGTATTTCAAAATCTTTTCCTTCAAATTTATTTTTTAACCCGGCCAGTTCTTTTAACTGGGGTGTAAATCCGCATTGGGAAGCAGTGTTTACAATTAAAAGAACTTTATCTTTATATTCAGACAAACTGATTTCCTCACCGTTTAATTTTTGCACATTAAAACGGTAGATACTGTTATCGGTCATTGTTAGTCGTTAGAAGGCCTATAATTTGCCTGTCGCAATATAGTCTCAATATCTCTTTGTTCATCAGGATCGTAGGTCTCTTTTAAATCATGCCCGAATAACTTCGCAACTGACTGTAGTATGAACGCATTAAACCCACCTTTTAAGTCTTTCACCATCGCGTAACTGGTATATCCTGTTTCCCGGTCTATTAATTTTATTAAAATCTCACCCTGACTAATTGTCAGGTCTTTGATCTCCTTATTAAACAAGTCTTTGATTTCAGTCTGGCAGGCACTTATTAATTCTTTTTGTTTGCGGCTGTCGCCTGTCAATGCAAGGTCGCGTTGCAGCTTCCGGTACCTTTGTCCGGCATAACGGGCATAAGGCAATACCTTCATCACATTATACCTTAAACGCCTGTACTGGTCAATATCGGCCTGGCTTTTAAATATACGCATATCAAATATCACCACATCATGCATTACGATCCAGGGTAAAAGCTTACCGCTGTCAATAGTCAGGTATGTTTTAATGGTATCATTTTTGCCCAGAACTAAGGGTGCAGGTTTATGTGCAGACGTATCCGTTTGGGCTTTTAAAGTTCCCAGCGAACAACAAAACAACAACAAAAAGCCAATAAATGACGGAGAGAGCGCCCAATCCGACAACCGCGATACCAATGTCGTCAATCATGCAGTCAAGAATTACATCGACGGATCAGACTGTCATTAATC
>JBIOHE010000550.1:0-2528 GCA_044448725.1 Sphingobacteriales bacterium
AAACTGACACAGTTTAAATTACACTCCCTGTCCGCGTAATTTAGACCGTCTTTTCACAGATTCTTTTTCATCTTTCAGATTAAAGATCCTTTGGATATGTTCAGCATCGCTGACACGGTTTTTAATGACTTCACAATAGTTGAAATCTAATTCCGTACCCAGCCACTTTCTTTGATAGGCTTCTGCTACTGCAAATGTGGTCCCTGACCCTCCAAATGGGTCTAAAATCAGGCTGTCAGGATTCGACGAGGATAATATAATTTTACGTAATAGCTCAACGGGCTTTTGCGTGGTGTGTATGGTTTTTTCCCAGGATCCGTTTGAAATAGTCGGGATCTCGAACACATCTTTAGGTTTGGCGCCCAAAGGATTTGGCTCCCAAACATAATCCCCTTTCTTTCCATTCGAAAACTGAGAAGTTTCCGCCTGCGTCCTTTTTGGATATTTAAGGGTATGTTCGTTATAAGCAATCCTAACCTCATCAATATTAAAAATGAACTTTTCGCTTTTTCTAAAATGCAAAATACTCTCATGTGAACGCCCCCAATCATTGCCCAGGTTCCCTTTATTCCGGTAAAACCAAACCAACCATTTACAGCCTTTAAACAAACTGGATGCCGCCCATTTTAAATCAGCTAAGATTTCTGAAAAACCGCAGATATATAAAGAGCCCCTGTCGCTGAGAACACGATGAGCTTCTTTAATCCATGACATGCTCCAATCCACATATTCTTTTTGTGAAGCAAAGGTATCCCATTCGGCTTTTTTAATATTGTAAGGCGGGTCCGCGAAGATCAAATCAACAGAACCTGCTTTAAGGGTTTTCATGTAGGATATTGCATCCTGATGGTAAAGCTTACCGTAAGAAGACTCAAAATAAGGGTTGCATTCGCTTTTGTTTTCTGAAAGGATAGTTTCCTCGTTTATTTGCAACTCGCGAAATAAATCAATCATTTGACCTTCAGAATATACTCTGTAATTATTAATAGGGTGCCGGAGACTGATAAATTTACCTGATTTATCCCATCGCCTTAATGTTTCCGGGCTTATATTTAGTGTCTTTGCCGCCTGACCTACTTTGATATATTTGTCCATAAATTAAATCGAAACCTTATACAACCTTATACAACAATGATAAGATAATTAATTTGAAATAAAAAATAAATCCTAAGTTTTTTAGTAAATTGTTTCGTCCGGAACACCAGCACAAAGGGCATTATGGTTTGGGTTAGAAACACCGGTGGCAGCTTTTCCCCACGGATGGTTAGTTTAGGGACAGGCAACCAGGTTTATGCCCCCGTGCTGAGCGGTTTATCAAAAGGCGAGGTTGTTGTAACCAACGGCTCCTATTTACTGAACAGCGAGTATATTTTTAAGAATGGGGATGATAAAGGGGGCATGGCGGGGATGAAGATGTAGTAAATGCCAGCGTCATCCACTGTTTGGATAATTTAAACGCTTGAAATGTCTGTAAAAGTTAATGCGCCCTTGTTGGTGTTGTCAACACCAACAAAGGCGTAAAATCTGCAGCATGATCTCATCCCTCCGCGTTGCCTTAACCCTGATATATCTCAATCCCTGCCCGGTTAATATGCTCTTTTAATTCCTGAGTGTCAATCTTATCATAGTTAAGTATATCAAACTTATAAGGCAGTAAGGTTTCATCGTTTAAAATACCTGATAATTGCCGGATTTTATCATCGTTTATTGCCCATACGGCAATATCAACATCGCTGTCGGCCTGATAAGTTCCTTTTGCCCTTGAGCCAAAAATCACTGCTTTTTTAATTTCCGGGAACTTTGAAAGCGTTTGAACTATAGTTTCCAGGTCACCCGGTTTAAAGCCAAACCTGTTATCGTTCATTTATTTTATCTTTAAAAAAGAGATACACTTGTTCTATTGCCTGATAATACCTGTGTTTAATTATTTCAGTGGCTTGCCCGGCTACTGCTTCATTGTAAGTGTGTGATAGTTCGTTCCGCTTTTCGAGCATGTGCAGCCATGTATGGCCGTCTTCAATAATTTTGGTTTGAAAGCCTTCCTTTATTGTTTCACGCGGAAAGTTTGTGCTTAGCCCCTGTTCGTATAAAAAATCCTTTATTGTTTTCCGGCCAAGCTCAAACGTAAATTCAAATGCCTGTACCAAGCCCCCAACTTCAATAGGGGTGTAACTTTCTTTATTTACCGCAGTTTCAAAAAATAAAAAAGCTTTTTCAAAATTTTGAAACCTTTGTTTCCAGCGAACATCCTTATTTTCCATTATTATGAACTATGAACCATCAATCATGAACTAAACCCCTACAGCGCCCCTGCCTTAATCTCCTCCACAACAGCCGGATCAAGCAAGGTTGAAGTATCCCCCAGATTGGCAGTATCCCCTTCGGCAATCTTGCGTAAAATGCGCCGCATGATCTTTCCCGACCGTGTTTTTGGCAGTTTATCAACAAAATAAATACCGGCAGGTGTTGCAAATGCACCGATATGTTTACGAACCGATTCGATGATCTCTTTTTTGAGCATGTCATTT
>JBIOHE010000551.1:0-2527 GCA_044448725.1 Sphingobacteriales bacterium
ATACCATATTTCAGGACTTAAATCGACCGGTGCTCAGCGAACCTTCAAGTGATTCAGTTTTGAATATTTTTGTGACTTTTTTGGACATGCTGGTGTACATCGGGTTGTTTTGGGTTCTCGGAGCATTTAAGGAACACCTTTTGATAAGAGGAGCAATGCTTCTCCTTTTATTTTTGAAGATACCGGCGTTAATCAGTTTGAATTGGAACTACCTGGAGTCAATAGCGATGCGGGCGTTATTTCAAAGCATCATATTGTTTTTTGGCTGTTTAGCTATCGCAATGCTGCTGGTGTTGCTGCTGGTCCGCAATAAAGTAATAAGAGGATATTTCAGATGGTTTGTGGGGCTGATGCTTGCAGCTTTGATCTTACCAACAATTGGCGGATATGCTTATGACAATTTTGGCATCCATTGGTTATTGATAGACAGGTTCCTGCTTGTATGGTTGTCTTTTATACCCACATCATTGCTCTTTATAAAAGTTTATCATCTTTCAAAACAAAATAACGTCAAGGCATTAGAATAAGCGTGTTTAATATTTAACGGCAATCCAAAACAAAGTTATTTTTGCACCATGATACCCGAGATAATCGAAGACGAAACCTTTACCAAAATAACTGCTGATGCCATTGCCGGTCGAAAGTGCACTTATGAAAATTGCGGGTTTATCAATTGCGATCTTTCTTATGCCCACTTGTCGGGGATCGTTTTTATTAGTTGCCGTTTTGAAGGTTGCAATCTGTCGTTGGTGCATTTATCCGATACCGGTTTGCAGGATATTCAGTTTAAGGACTGCAAATTAAGCGGCGCCGATTTCAGCAAAAGCCGCGACTTTTTGTTTGAGGTGAATTTTACAAACTGCATCCTTGATAATGCTATTTTCTTCTATATAACTTAACTATGCGCTATCTTTTTTCAGCGATCTTAAAGCTCTTTCCAAGTAGGCAATTTTAGCATTTTTTCGTTTTTCCTGATATTCAATTAGATTAGGTGGGTTAAACTCAACCTTTTCCTTTACCATTTTATAATAGATAGTCGCCAATTTATTGGCTGTGGCCACTATTGCATATTTATTTCCGCCCTTAGCTTTCATCCGCCTAAAATAGTCCCCCAGCCAGTGGTCGCTGCGCTGACAGGCATTAGCAGCTTTTCTGAAAGCCTGACTGGCAGGGTTGGCTTTCTTTTTCATTAACTTACTGCTGACCAGTTTACCACCGGTAATTTTATTATTAGGGCATAAATTAAGCCATGACCTAAAGTGTTCAACCGTCTCCCACTTACTCATGTCGGTCCCTGTCTCTGCCAGGATCTCCATCGCGCCAATATCGTTCATTCCATAAATAGCCACAACATCAACCCCATGAATACTTTTTAAATAACTGCCGGCATCAAATTTTGGTGAATTTTTATTCTTTTTTTTTAACGCCTTTTTCTCATCACTTTTTTCAACCCCGATAGCAGGTAACTCCCCCTCATTTTCTGCTGCTGCAAATTCCTGTAGCTTGGCTTCAATAGCCCTGTCACATTTTGCAATACGCTCTAAAAAGAATTTATAACAGGTGTAATTCTCCTCCAGTGCAAACAATTGGTCATCTCTCCAGTTGCCCTGTAATGATTTTACAATGTCTTCCCTGTCTGCTCTAATACGAGGGTGAACAAAAGGCAGAAAATTCGTTGCGTTTCTTTCTCCTGAAATGATGGCTTCTACTATTGCTGTACCGGTTTTACCTGTAAGGTCACTGATCTCAGTGTGCAACTTGATATTCATCAATTCGAGCGCCTTTTGCATCCTAAGTACAAACCGGCTGCTTTCCTGGGTAAGTGTGCGCCTGAAACGAACCAATGTCCGCAATGATTCCTGGATATCGTCTGGCAGGTAACTGCTTTTTAATAACCCACAGCTATGCAGTTGCTGAAGCCATTCGGCATCACCCTGATCCGTTTTCCTGCCGCTGACGTTACGAACATGACGTGCATTAACCAAATATACCTCAAAATCATGCCGGATCAAAAGTGTAGCCAATGGTTTCCAGTAAATACCCGTCGATTCCATAGCCACTGTATCAACCCCGCATTTTTCTAACCAGGCTACGATCTCTTCCAGGTCGCAAGTCATAGCGCCAAAACTCCGGACTGATTGCACATCACGGCCTGCCGGGACAGCGACAGCATGGATAGTATCCCCAATATCAATTCCTGCCGCATGGGGATTAACTACTTCCATAGCTACAAATTCTTTCTCTTTTGCTTTTTTTAAACCTTTCTTTTTCATAACTTTATGTTTAAATAGCAAAGGTGCACTGCCTTCCAGCATAAATAGGTATACTCTTCTATACGGGGTCCAACCCCCAATTTGAAACTTACAAAGCTGGAAGAACCAGACTACAAAATGAATTTTAGCGGTTCAATGAAAATAATGGTCTTACTGCAAAGCGCCTTTGCTTCATAAAATTACCCTTTTTTACATACTAATCAGCAAACCGTTATTTTTGGAGAAACATCAGGCATTTATATCAGACTACAAAC
>JBIOHE010000552.1:0-2509 GCA_044448725.1 Sphingobacteriales bacterium
AGGTAATAACAATTGATCCAAAGTTTGTAGATGCCTATAATAACCGGGGCCTTACAAAGTATCATATTAAGGATTACAAAGGCGCCATTGATGATTATAATAAGGCGCTTTCTATCGATTCGAAATATGCAAATGCCTATTATAACAGAGGAATTGCCAATGATAAGCTTAGTAATTACACCGATGTTATAGATGACTGCACACAATATATTAGCCTCCAACCCAAGGACGCTGACGGGTATTATAGAAGAGCTAATGCAAAATTTAACCTCGAAGATTACAAAAATGCACTTGAGGATTATAATACTACCCTTTCTTTAGACCCGCAATATACTGACGCTTATATGAACCGGGGCTTATCGAAACGAAATTTAAATGACAATAAAGGGGCAATTGAGGATTATACTAAAACAATTGCCCTTGATCCAAAATATGCCGACGCTTTCAATAACCGCGGGTATGCAGAACATTTGATTAATGATGATACAAGCGCTTGTGCCGATTTTAAAAAAGCCCTGGAACTTGGAAGTGAGTATGCTGCAGGCAATATTTCCAATTATTGTAAATAACAAAACCGATCTTTTAATCCGTTTTTATTTTACTGTTTCCTTTATCTTTCGGTCTTTCCGACTTCCGGTCTTTCGGACTCTCTTAATTTTCCCTACCTTCGTTTTGCTAATATTTTTATCAAAATGGATATTTATCTTTTCATTGCTTCCATTGTAATCCTTTTAATTTCGGTACTGCTTTTTTTAAAGAAGCCCGGTCCGGTTAATAGTGTTTCGGCAGAGGAATTGTTGCGTTTAAAAAACGAGATTTCCTCACTCAGTATTACCCTGGCCAAAGCCGAGGAACGAGCCATTGGTTTAGCCCTCGAACGTGACAAGGCGGACAAACAATTAGTCTCGGAAAGACAAAGGTACGATCATCTGATGATGGGGCTCAGCCAGGAATTACTCATCGAAAAAAACCGAATTGCGAAGGCCGAAGAACAATTGATCGCGCAGCGGCAACGCTTCGCTGAACAGGAAAACTCCATCCGGGAAATACAGCAAAAATTTCAGCTTGAATTTCAAAATGTGGCTAATAAGCTGCTGGACGAAAAGTCCAGAAATTTTATTGAGACCAATCGCACCAACCTTGATATCCTGTTAAATCCATTAAAAGAAAACATCAAGGCTTTTGAAGAAAAAGTAGAAAAGGTTTATAAAGCAGAGTCGGATGAAAGAAATTTACTGCGGGGAGAGATCACCCAGTTAATGGCGCTAAATAAACAGATCAGTGATGAGGCGCAAAATTTGACCAAAGCACTCAAAGGCGACAACAAAAAACAGGGCAACTGGGGTGAAGTTATCCTGGAGCGGGTGCTGGAACGTTCGGGACTGGTTAAAGATCGTGAATACCGTCTGCAAGCCAGTTTAAACGGCCCTGACGGCAGTCGTCTGCAGCCTGACGCTATAATTGACCTGCCTGATGACAAACATCTTATAATCGATTCAAAAGTATCCCTTATCGCTTACGAGCGTTTGGTGAATGCGGAGACCGAAGAGGAGCGCAAACTGTTTTCGAAAGCCCACGTCGAATCTATCCGGGCGCATGTACTTAACTTGTCCTCCAAAAATTATCATGACCTGTACCAGGTAAATTCCCCTGATTTTGTGTTGCTTTTTGTGCCGATAGAATCGTCCTTCAGCTTTGCCGTACAAATTGATGCCGAATTGTTCAGCGATGCCTGGGATAAGCGGGTGGTTATTGTGAGTCCGTCCACATTGCTGGCAACTTTACGCACCATAGCCAGCATCTGGAAACAGGAACGCCAAAACCGCAACGTGCTGGAAATTGCCCGCCTGAGCGGCGCCATGTACGATAAGTTTGTTGGCTTTGTTGGTGATATGGAAGGGATCGGAAAAAACATTAAACTTAGTCAAACGGCATACGACAATGCCATCAGCAAACTAACCGAAGGCAATG
Organism: Sphingobacteriales bacterium; assembly: GCA_044448725.1. Classification (GTDB taxonomy): domain Bacteria; phylum Bacteroidota; class Bacteroidia; order Sphingobacteriales; family Sphingobacteriaceae; genus Mucilaginibacter. The sequence goes on from JBIOHE010000552.1 coordinate 1,972, forward strand.
GAAATTTAACCAAAACCGCCGAAAAAATAAAGGGTTTGGGCGCAAAGGCCAATAAGCAAATTGATCAGAAGTATATTGGGGAGGAATAGCCAAACAATTTTATAATTATTTTGCTACCTTCATAAAATATCTGATAATTATCAACTACTATGCTTCAAGCAATTAATTCTAATAAAGCTGGTAGAAATATATCAAGCACGGAAGTTCATTGGCGAGAAATATTTAAATCATCTGAGGATTCTCTTACCTCCACAATTTTTGGATTATTGTTTTACCTTCCCTCTGAATTATGTTGGAAAATTATTCGTGAATCATGTTATGAGTTTCTCATACCTTTTCCTTCTAAGGTTACAGTTAAAGAATATTGGCCCAGTTGGAATTCAGTAAATACGAATAACACCAATTATATAGAACCCGATTTATTTATACGTACTCCTGAATTCGATCTTATTATTGAGGCTAAAAGATATGATTATGGTCAACAATATCGAGCACAATGGGAAGGTGAAATACGGGCATACTTTAATGAATATAAAGA
>JBIOHE010000553.1:0-2505 GCA_044448725.1 Sphingobacteriales bacterium
CTACTGGCATAATAATTTCTTACAATTTCAGTTACTAATATACCAATATTGATATACAAAAGCTTTTGATGAAGTTATCGGTTATCATTTCCTTTCTGGTTATTACCTCGCTTGAAAACGCATCGGCTCAAAATTCTTATTTTAAGTTGGGCCAGCAGGCCTTGATGGACGGGGATTTTAAAGCTGCGGTATCGCAACTGGAAAAAGCATGCCTCATTGATTCAACCAACGCCAATGCTTTATGGATGCTGGGCTACTCTTATTATCACAGCGAAAATTACAAAAAGTCAATTGCGGCCTACTCCAGGGAGCTTTTAATAAACCCTACCGATGCAAATGCTTACTATTACAGGGCAAGGGCGAAAAGTTACCTGGGTAAGGATAACCAGCTTTCGGCTGCGGATAAGGAGAAATATTTATTAGGGGCGATTATTGACCTGACCAAAGCGATCTCTATTGACCCGAATGACACTCAAAACAAATTTCTGCAAACAAGGGGTATAGCCTACCGCGAGTACGGTTTATTTAAGCTACAGGCCACTGGTCATTTTTATGACAAGAGCCGCGGCATAAATTCTTTAAAAGCATCAATTGCCGATCTTGAAAAGGTATTGACCGATAATCCCGACCGGGTTGATATATCCTCCCTGATTGATCTCTCCAAACAAAAACTTGACGAGGCGACGGCGCACCGGTAATGCGAATCAAGAGTCAGGAACCAAGAGCCAAGAATCAAGAAAAAAAAGTAGAAAGCTGTTCATTTACGGTAATGTGCCGAAATATTGGGTTAAAATATTTCCTGATTGGCAGATTTATGCACTTGTCAAGCAATTTTCTTGGTTCTTGACTCTTGGTTCTTGATTCGCATAGGTAAGCTATTTACCTATCACCCCCTCAATCCTGTAGTGATTATTGCCCATTAACCTTACCTTTTGATCTTTTTCAATCAAATAAAGCGAATCCGGATAATAGCTCAGCTTTTCACTGGTTTGATACAGAAAAGTTTTGGTTTTGTTATAAATCAATATCCATTTCACTTTTCCATCCACCCTTTTGATAACTGTTTCACGCATCTTCAGTTCAGGATATTTTGCTTTGTAGATCAGGAAGCCATCACTCTCAACAATACTGTAACTATTTTTTAAGGCTGGCTTATTAATGTCGGCCCCGATAAAAAGGTCAAGTTCACGACCCCAATCATCAATTTTTATTTTTTTAGTTTCAGAAACACCATTGTGCGTTACTGTTTTCTGAACCAGTGGATTTAACTTGTTTAGCTTTGCAGTATCCAGGGCAAAATATGCCTTTATATCAAAGTATCCCGGTTTTTCTGTTATCGCGGGTTTGCATGCCTGCAAACAAAAAGCAAGCATGAAACCTCCCGCTAAAGCAATAGCTAAGCCATTCCCTGATCTACACCAATACATTCCCGGTCATTTTTTCTGGAATAGGGACGCCAATAATCTTTAATATTGTTGGTGCAATATCGCCGAGTTTGCCATCTTTTACGTTTTTAACATCCTTATCAATAACAATGCAGGGCACAAGGTTTGTGGTATGAGCTGTATTTGGCGTACCGTCATCATTTATCATGTAGTCTGCATTGCCATGGTCGGCAATAATTATAAACGAATACCCGTTTTCCAAACCTGTTTCCACCACCTGTTTTGTACACCTGTCAACAGTTTCAGCAGCCTTAATAACCGCACTGAAAACGCCTGTATGACCAACCATATCGGTATTGGCAAAATTGAGGATGATTACATCAGCCCAGCCGCTTTTTAATTCGGGAATAATAGCATCACGAATCCCTTCAGCGCTCATTTCGGGCTGCAGGTCATACGTCGCCACTTTTGGCGATGGTACCAATAAACGTTTTTCGTTGATGAATTCTTTTTCACGCCCTCCTGAAAAGAAAAAAGTCACATGAGGATATTTCTCCGTTTCTGCTATCCTGATCTGGTTTTTCCCTGCGTACTGTAAAATTTCGCCCAGGGTTTCCGACAGGTCATCTTTATCAAACAACACCTTTACATTTTTAAACGTTTCATCGTAAGGCGTCATCGTGATATAGTTCAGGTCGAGCGGGTGCATATTGTATTCAGGAAATGCTTTTTGCGTAAGCGCTATGGTTATTTCGCGGCCACGGTCAGTCCTGAAATTAAAACATATTACAACGTCGCCATTTTCTATCACTGCTAAAGGCTTGCCATTATTATCAACCCCAACAATGGGTTTAATAAATTCATCGGTAACATCGTTTTTATAAGATTCGCTGATAGCCTGAATAATATTATGGGATGGCTCACCGGCGCCATTAACCATCAGGTCGTATGCAAGTTTAACCCTCTCCCATCGGTTATCCCGGTCCATAGCATAATACCTGCCAATTGCGGAAGCAAGTTTAACCGGCGTGCCTTTGATATGATCCTCAAGGTCCGTAATAAATCCAACACCTGATTTCGGGTCCGTATCGCGGCCATCTAAAAATGCATGGATAAATAC
>JBIOHE010000554.1:0-2493 GCA_044448725.1 Sphingobacteriales bacterium
ATCAATTAGATAGTATCAAATATTCTGAAAAAGTGTAAACCCTGTGTAAACCCAGTTTGCTTGTTTTTATTCTGTGGGGCTTCGTCTTTCCAGCGCTGCCGCAAGCGTCCCCGCTTGTGGCCCGCATGCTAAGTAACCAACTATTTAAGTAGCGCCAGTAGTCTGCCTAAAGCAAAGGAAGTTTAATCAACAATAACTTTAACCAATCCTTTTATCCCGCAATAATCCATTGCGCTGCTATATAAATATTCATAATCATTTTCAACAAAACCAGCTTCTACCGGGTTATTATGCGTGTAGTCAATTTTTTGTTGTATCACAGCAAGGCTCCATAACTCTATTGGATTATTATGCTGCTGCCAGAATTGATTTTTTGAGTTATTTGAATTTGCAGCCCCGGCCTTTTTGAATGAGTTTAATAACCATTCCCGCCGGCTTTCCTGCATATTACCTGTTATCAGCGCTATTAGTTTTCTTGAGGTATAAGATTTAAAACCACCTATCAGTTCTTCCGGCTTTTCAACGGTCGACCTGAAAACCAAATGAATATGGCTTGGCATTATACACCATGCATAAATCTCCATACCTTTTTCGTCAACACAATGGTTTAAACTTTCGACGATGCAATCAAAATACAGCCGTCTTACAAATACATCTACCCAAAAAACTGTTGCAAAGCTTACAAAATATAAACCCTCCGGATTATGAAATTTATAATTACGGCTCATGCTTTAAAAGTACAAAATTTGTTTTGTTTTTAGCATCACGCGGTATAGCATGTGGGTTACTTAGCATGCGGGCCACAAGCGGGGACGCTTGCGGCAGCGGGGGTATATTTGGCAAATGTTTGGTAGTCGCCTTTTATAAATGCCTGCCCCATCGTATTTGCCTGTTCTTTAACACGGTCACTTAATAAGCTTCCGGTTAATGGTTTATTTTGACTATAACTTGTCAATATATTAAACATGAATAATAACACGACACCACATTTTTTTATCATTATCCAATTTTTATGCAAAGAATCGTTTCTATTAATCATACTTATCCTTTATTTCACTGGTATCAATCCCTTTAATGCCTGTTATTTTTAACTTTTGTTTGGTTACTATACCAATCATTTCTATTGGCGTTTTTGTTTCAAAGCTTCCAAAGCATAAATTAGTACGAAAAAAACCATCTGGGATTAATTCCTTGACCTTTAAATGGACAGGGTATGCACCTATTATTTCTTCATATCCCTGGCATTGCTCATTATAGTTAATAAATCTTATTCCATGGTCTTGCGGATCTATTTCAATTACGTTGTGTATCTTAAACCAGTAAAAGCCAGGGGAATTAGGTAAGGTTACAAATTCCAATCCTCCATATTTTTCAGTTTCGCAAAACATTTTAAATTGATCCGTAACAATTGTAAAATTGTCATATGTACTTGAAATATCTTTTTTAGTCTTGATCTTAATGTTAGGGTCTATCCGATTAATGGTATAGTTATCACTGTATTTTGCACATTCATCCAATTTTATGTTACGGTACATACTGTACTTGTTATCATATATAATTATAGCGTATCCTAACAGCATAACTAAATATTATAAATGTGGATGTTGGCTAAAAAAATGTTTTGCAGCATCTGTATATTTTGCCCCGCCCCCTTTGTAAAACTTGGCCATCGCCTTTAGGCGTTCCTGTCGACTGAAGTTCCCCCCAATAACCCTTCTTGAATTGCCTTTCCCGGGCTTCATTGTTTTAAGTTTACCATTTTTAAACTTGTCCCCCTTAGTATTTTTATAACTATCTAAATGCTCATTTAAATCTTTGTGAAGTTCCTGATGTTCCCCTCTTTCCATTGTTGTAGTAGGTTGATTAGGATCGCCCCCCATAAACTCCGGGTCTGAATGGTGTTCGTCAAATTGTGCGCCAATATCCTCCAAACTCTTTTCTGCACCTTCCTTTATTTCGTCTTCGGCCGCAACCTTTAAAACATCCTCTGTTATAACTTCCGCTGCCCTCAATGCTTCGCCACCTTCACCGCCTGTAACTACATCTAAAGCTAAACCTGCAGTACCTAAGCCAATTTCCGTCCAGCTTCCATGATAAATACCTACGCCTATCTGTTTGATACTTCCGGCAAATGGTATGAAATCAACTGCTCCCCACAAAAAGTCTCCAACTTGACTTGCAGTACTCTTTTCCGGCCTGATAACTACTTCGCGTAAATGGATCGTATCCTGACCGACCATCCCTGTGGGATCTATTAGTCTGATAGGGTTATTAAGCACATAATTATAGGGCGACTGCCTACGCGCAAATTCGGCCATTGGGTCGGGTGTCGTCCACCTTGCAATGACCGGGTCATAGAACCTTGCGCCATAATCGTATTGCTTACCGCAATTTTTTCAGGTTGTTGGCAGTTTTCGGTTTGCAGTTTCCAGGCCATGTTAAAGAACGTTCTGCCCCGTAAATGTAAGGGTTAATTTCGTTCTTGCAAGGCCG
>JBIOHE010000555.1:0-2474 GCA_044448725.1 Sphingobacteriales bacterium
GTGTACCCGGTTCATCCATTCCAGATCATCATCAAAAAACGACTGTATGCCTACGCTGAAACGATTAATCGCTGTTTGGCGAAGTGATCGTAGTTTTTCTTTATTCAGATCATCCGGATTTGCTTCTAAGGTAATTTCGGCATCTGATGAAACTGTATGTAAACCGGTAATGGCGCCAACGAGTGCATTTATTTCATCCGCATTCAGCAGGGAAGGGGTTCCGCCGCCAAAATAAATAGTTTCAATGGTTTCGCCATCCAGGTATTTTTTTTGCAGTCCGATCTCTTTTGTAAGCGCCTGTAAAAATTCATCCTTGTATTTTAGCGAGGTGCTGAAATGAAAGTCGCAGTAGTAACACGCCTGTTTGCAAAAAGGGATATGAATATAGATGCCGGCCATCGGGCAAAGGTAAGTAAGTTGTAAGGTTAAAATGTTGTAATGTTATAAGGTTATGGGCTTTTATAAAGCAACTTTACAACATTCCAACTTTACAACCTTCCAATAACATCCATAATTTAACACAAAATTAAAAGTGGGCCGATAAAACAATCAATTATTAAGGTAATTTTGCAGCGCTTTATTTAAAGGCATTCCACTGACAAAAATGCGTTTTACATTTTTTTGTTTTTTACTTATTTCATGTTCCTGTCTGGCGGTTTATGCCCGGCAGGACACTGTCGCCGCAAAGGGGACCCGGCATTTAGATTTAGCGGGTTTGCCATCTCCCGATTCAGCAGCAATGGCCAAAGCCAGCAGGCAAAAGTTTATGGAGGACTCCATCGCTATGATTTATATAGTGCCTGATTCTATGCGTGAGAACCAGTTTATCAGCAGTATTTATAAAAATAATTTTTTGGGCCTGTTTTCACACCCGGCCCCTCTTTTAAAGCATAAAACAGCTGTCATTAGCGGAAAAGTCAGAAATTCTCGTGACCCATGGATTATTGCGGTAGTTTTAGGTTTATTTACATTTACCGCCCTGTTAAACCTCTTTTTAAGCAAGGATATAAAAAGTGTCCTGCAGTCATTTTACAATAAAAACGCCCTTTCGCAAGTAGATAAAGAGGGGGGGCTGATAAATTCATGGGCTTTTATCGGCTTGTTTTTATTATTCTGTTTAACATCCGGCCTGGTTTTGTACCAGCTAACGGTATATCGTAGTAATAATAGTTACACATTAAGCGGCTTCCAGCTTTTTATGTGGTTTTCGCTTATCATCGGGTTATTGTCAGCAGTTAAGTTTATTGTTTTAAAATTTATCGGTTTTGTTTTTGATGTTAACCGCATGGTAAGTGAGTACATAGCTGTATTAAACTTAACCTATTTTAATTTTGCATTTGTTTTTTTATCAGTTGGCTTATGTTTTAGTTTGCTGGCCAGCCGGTTTATACCCCAGTTGTTAACTTTGACCCTGGTTTTAATGGCAGTTATATTTACGTGGCAATATATGCGGAACAGTTTAAACGTTATTTCCAATTTTCGATTTCATAAATTTTATTTATTTATCTATCTTTGTGCCCTCGAAATTTGCCCCGTTTTAATATTAATTAAGGCAATTAATATATAAATTTTGCAGTTACACGAATTGAATTTGGAAGATAGAAAGAAAAAGGTTAAAAGCATATTGGTTACCTTGCCCAAACCTGAAAATGACAAAAATCCATACGCCGAGCTTGCTAAGAAGCTTAACTTGAAAATTGATTTCAGATCATTTATTCATGTGGAAGGTGTCCCGGCCAAAGATTTTCGGAAGGAGAAGATCAACCCTGCAGATTTTAGCGCCGTGATTTTTACCAGCCGTAACTCCGCTGATCATTTCTTCAGGATATGTGAGGAGATGCGTTTTGACGTTCCGGTGGAAATGAAATATTTCTGCCTGTCGGAAACGATTGCGCTCTATCTGCAAAAATATATCCAGTATCGTAAACGGAAAATATTTTTTGGCAAACAAACAGCGTCCGACCTGGCCGAAGTATTGAAAAAACATTCATCTGAAAAATTTCTTTATCCTTGTTCAGATGTCGCCGCCGAAGAAACACAAAAGTTTTTGCTTGAAAACGGGTATAATTTTACACCAGCGGTATTGTTTCGTACTGTTTGCAGCGATCTTTCAGACCTGGCTGAAGTTTTCTATGATGTAATTGCCTTTTTCAGCCCTTCGAGTATCCAGTCGCTTTATAAAAACTTTCCCGACTTTAAACAAAATAATACCAGGATAGCTGCTTTTGGTGCAACAACACACAAAGCAGTGCTTGAAGCCGGATTGATTTTAGATATTCCGGCACCGTCGCCAATAGCGCCGTCAATGACAATGGCCATTGAGCAATATTGTAAGCAGGTAAATAAGTAACGTATTTTAGTTTTAAGTTAATGAAGATTGATCACCTGACGAATTGCATTAAATCAGATTAAATTATGATGTTTAAACCGCTAAATACAATCTGATCAATTTAAATCACCAATCAAAATGCTTA
>JBIOHE010000556.1:0-2468 GCA_044448725.1 Sphingobacteriales bacterium
GTGGGATGCCACGCATTACATGAATACCAAATTTCAACCCCAGCGAATGGACATAGTGAGCCAATGGCTTAAACCCCTTACCGCCAAATGCCGACGGAAACTTAATTGTATCAGGTGTTAGACGCCCCCATTTGTCCATTGCCAGCCAGGGGCTATATGAGCCATCTTTAAGTCTTTTTTGATCCGGGTTGCCACTTCGGCTATCTAAGGACCATAAAAAATCCACCACTATATATTGCCAGCCATGCGCCTTCAGGTTTTGCACCATGTAATCAGCATTTGCTTTTACCTCATCCTCATGAACCGTCATACCGTAACAATTGTAACTGTTCCATCCCATGGGGGGGGTTAGCGCAACATTCGTGTTTTGCGCCTTTATTGATGTACAAAAACTAAATACTATTAAAAATGTTAAAATTTTCCAAGTTGTGGTCATCGATATGATATTTATATTGTAAATAATACGTAACTGGTTGCGTTGAACGACTTATTAGTGTTTGTAATAACTGGTTTTACGCTTAATTCAGCAATTTCTTGCTTACTGCATCTTGTTAATGTCAGGATGCCTAATAAATAATTTAGCGTTTCTTTCATAAAACAGGTCTGGACCGATTTATTTGTTTAATTGGTTAAATTTCATTTTTTTGGGGAAATGGAATCTGTTATATGAAAAAAGTCAAAGTCAGCCGATCCCCCTATATTTTTTGTAGCATAATTAAACAAAGCAAAACGATAGCCCATGAAATGCGGGAAGGTATAGGCCATTTTTAATTGTGTGCCCAATGGTATCCATGTTTTCCCGTCGAGGCTATAAAAAAAATCTGCCACGTCTTTTCTGTTTGTAAAATTGCATTCCGCCTTAAAGTACACTACCTTTTGGTTTAAGGGGATTTTTTGTGCTTCCACAGGTTTTCCGGTGCTTGCATTGATCATTACAATAGCTTTGCTATCCCCGTTTATTTTGACACCAGCCAAGCCGTAATTCTTTTGCAAAAGGCCCAACCCCGCAAAATCACCATCTTTCATTTTAGAAACGTCGAGCGAAACTGCCCCGGAGCATACCGGGCCGATAGTACGTTGTGTTAATGAATTTCGCGCCATCACGAAATCGGTGTCAATCCTGCCGGTGGTGAGTCGCAAATACCCTTTCCGGGCAGTAACAGACCACAAACTATTATCCGGGTTATGGTTCCATTGCCAAACCAGTGGTAATGCCCGTTCGCCTTTTTTACGGGTAAACTCGTCCGAAGCCACAATGCCCGGGATCAAACCTTTACTGGCTGGCAGGTCGAGTGTATCCGGCACTTTGCCGTTGGAGCCCAAAACGGGCCATCCATCCACCCACTTTACAGGTACCAAATAGGGAATACGGCCCACTGAGCCATAATCACGGAACAAATAAGAATACCAGGCCCCATTTGGTGCTTGGACCAATCCGCCTTGCGCCACACCTAAATCCTGGAGGGCAATTCGTCCTTCGTACGGACCGGTGATTTTATCTGCCCGGTGGATGATAACAGTGCGTACGTGGCCCGGTGGCCATGTAATATTGAAAAGATAATATTTGTTGTTTATCTTAAACAGCTGAGAGCCCTCCGGACCGAGGCCAACTCCGCCCGAAGGCACGTTTGCCTTTTTAATGATAATCTGGTCTGTTCCGCCGGGTTTTAAACCTGAAAGATCGTCCTTTAATTCAACTAACCTTAAATCTCCGCTCCCGCTGATCATATAAACCTTTCCGTCATCATCAAAAAACAAGGAGTGATCACCCAGGTCGGGGGCAAATGACCTTGCTTTCCACGGCCCTTTTTCGATATTTTTGGTGCTGTAAATATGCATTTTGCCGGTATTTGCAGAAAATGTGCTTACATAATAGGTGCCATTATGGAAACGAATAGAACTTGCCCACGAACCCTCCCCATACATGTTTTTGCCATTTGTGAGATTTGTTGCGTCAATATTTGCTAATGTATCATAAGCATAACCCACCGTCTTCCAGTTCACCAGGTCGTTCGACTTCATAATCGGCACACCGGGACTCATGTGCATCGTTGTGCTGCTCATGTAATAGCTATTGCCTGCACGTACTATTGATATGTCCGGTACATCTGCATAAATAATGGGATTCGTCGCTTTTTGTGCGTATAAACACGGCACTATAAGCATGATAATTAATGCCGTCATCCATAACCTGTAAATCGCATTTCTCATATTGACATTTGTTTTTTTTGTCCTGGTATTCTTACCTGGTTTCGGTTATTTAGTTAAAGTATTTATTTGAAGCACGCTTACCGAGTAGGCATCGAATATTCTTGTGAATTTTTTGTTGATTCCGCTTATCTTGCTGGTAACCGGAACTATTTTTTTTGGGTCGCTGATCGTATTTGTGTCTTCGGGCTTGTCACCTTTAATCACTACCAGGGTACCTTCCGGTGATAACTTTCCGGCGCCATTTAAATCAATGTCAA
>JBIOHE010000557.1:0-2463 GCA_044448725.1 Sphingobacteriales bacterium
AGAAGGCTCTCGAAAGATTATGAAAGAACAACTGCTTCCGCTATAGCTTTTATACAATTAGCCTTTTGCAGTATAATTTTGGCAAGAAATCCTGCGATAGAAATTTAAACATGTTCTTAGAGGGGGCTAATCCTAAAACAAATCATGACAATCCTAAAATCCTATAAATCATGGTTCAGACAGCATCAGTGTAATCAAAAATCAAACACTAAACCGCACCGCGTTAACCCCGAATTTATTTAAAAAATCAACCCCTTCATCGCTCAGTAGTCCTTTGTAGGCGGCATAAGATTTATCGTAAAATACTTTTTTTACTCCTGCCGAATAAATGAGCCGTGCACAGGGCAAACATGGCGACAGTGTAGTATATAAAGTAGCCCCTTCGAGGTTAGCCCCGTTTTTTACGGCGTATAAGATGGCATTTTCCTCGGCATGTAAAGCAAGTGAACAGCTTCCTTTTGAATCACGCGGACAACCGACACCAGGAAATTCTTCATCGCAGTTATGGGTGTGTGCAGGAGGTCCGTTATAACCTATAGAGATTATACGGGTATCTTTGGTTAAAACGGCGCCGACCTGGGCCTTAACGCAATGAGAGCGGTTGGCCAGGTCGGTTGCCAGGTTCATGAAAATATGGTCGAAACTTAGTTTAGTCATTGGTTCATTAGTTCATTAGTTCATTTGTTCATTTGTTCATTTGTGGATATTGGTTAGTGCACTGGTTCGATAGTATAAAAGCGACATGACCAATGAACTAATGAACCAGTGAACCAATCAACCAATTTAGTGTCCGCCTGATGCTTCCATGTTGTCAACATCAATGCCTTGTTTCTTCAGTACAAACCCTGCTTTCCAGGCAAAGAATGCCAGGTATGCAAAGCCGAATACCGGTACGATATAAGAAAGATGAATGCCGCTTACTCCTGCAAAGGAGTTAGCTGTAGAGTCGGCAAGTATGCCCTGAACCGGTGGGATGATTGAACCGCCCAGGATCATCATAATTAAAAAAGCCGAACCCTGGCTGGTATATTTACCTAAACCGGCTACGGCAAGTGAAAAGATTGAAGGCCACATAATGGAACAGCACAAGCCGCCGCTGATGAAAGCGAAACGTCCGACAGCACCGGTGGTTAACAAACCAACTACCATTGCCAAAACACCCAATAAACCAAAAATTGTTAAAGTACGCACTGGCTTTTGCTGACCAACATAAAAGCCAACAACCAGTATTATTACACACAACGCATAAATGTACAAAGTAGAAAGATCGGCTCCGCTAATATAATTCGCCAGTAACACCACCCCAAATGCAATAAACGGCACAACGATAGTCAAAATATTTTTGGTTGAATTAGACAGTTTAAAAACAGCTATTGCGCCTGTCCAGCGTCCTATCATTAAACTTCCCCAGTACAACGATATGTAGGGCCCGATTTGAGCTGCGCTAAAACCGCCAAATTCAGGTGTTTTAAGCAGGGAGCCCATATTGCTTTGTATAGTAACCTCAACACCTACGTATGTAAAAATGGCTATCATACCATAAATTAATTGCGGGTATTGCATAGCTCCCCAGCCTTCACCGTTTTTGCCTGCAATGGTTAGCGAGATAATAAGTGTTATCAGTATAATAGCTAATGCGGCATAAACATAATAGGCTTTAGCAATACCGGTATAGTCGGCTAATGGTCCTGCTGCCAATACCAAACAAAAAGCTACGAAAATAATAAACAGCGGGAAATTGGTTTTGTGGCTTGCTTCGATCTTTTCATCGCTTGTTACTTTGGGCAAATTGGATACCCAAAAGAAAATAGCTACTGCTATATAAAGGCCTGCCAGTATAAAATAAAGATTGTTTATGGCTGTTATTTTCACATCGGCTGCAGGGATTAGTTTGCTGGCGCTGCCAAACAATACGATGCTTACAATAAGCGGGCCTAACAAAGTTCCGAAATTATTTACACCACCCGCCAGGTTTAAGCGGTTTGACCCTGTTTCGGGGGTGCCAAGGGCGATAACAAATGGATTTGCTGCAGTTTGCTGTAACGAAAAACCTAATGCGATAACGAAGAACGCACCTAAAATAAAGCCGAATGAACCCGAATTAACCGCCGGAACCATTAAAAGCGCTCCGGCTGCGGATATCACTAATCCATAGATGATACCATTTTTGTAGCCAAGCTTATTCAATATATCCACTTTGGTGATTTGCGAAGCGAAATACAAACCAAGTGAACCAATGAAATAACCACCATAAAAGGTGAAATCTATCAGCTGTGATTCAAACTGGGTTAAATTAAAGTGTGCTTTACAAAAGGGTATAAAAATACCATTGGAGGCGGCTAAAAAGCCCCAAAAGAAAAATACGGTGATGATGGTGTACAACGCCGAGCCGTAACTTTTTGTGTTTTTTTGTTCCATTGTTTAATTAGGTTTATACAATACATGCATTTGAATCACTAAACA
>JBIOHE010000558.1:0-2448 GCA_044448725.1 Sphingobacteriales bacterium
GGATTAGATATAATAGTTGTTAGATTAACAGATTGGGTGCCATTATAATATGGCGTTGTTGAATTAGGGTTTGAATTGGCATAGTTAGGGCCGTTATAAGGGGTAAAGTACTCAGATCCATAACCTAATAAATTACCTACCGGATAAGTATTGAAAATGTACCCTAAAGCAGTTGATTGTGCAGCATTATATGCCGAACCTATGTACGGGGAGGTTAGACCACCCTTAACGTCGGCATATGAAGCCCTTAATTTAAAGAATGAAATAACTTCCGGTAATTTGATATAATCACCTACTACTGAACTTAATGAAACGGATGGATAAAAGAATGTATTACTTCCCGGAGGCAGTGTAGAAAGATTATCAACACGACCGGTAGTGTTAATGTTAATGTAATTTTTATAACCAAAGTCAACTGAATAATAGGCGCTGTTAACCTGCATTTTTGAATTAAAATTATAACCCAAAATCGGGTTTGTGGAATTATTCAGGTTATAAACGTTTGGTAAAGAAAGGTCTTTAGTAGTAGCCCAATCAGATAAGTACCTGAACGAACGCTCATTTGCGCCTGCTAACGCTGATAAGTTCCAATTACCAAGTTTCTTTTTATAATTTAAAGTTACGTCGGTATTGTTTTCAAGCAGGTTACGCTGATCCTGCCTGTAATCGCCATACCAACCGAAATAATACCAGGGTAAATACTGGTTTAAGTTGGTAGATGAGGGCACCTGCTCAGTATTCAAATCATTATAAGTACTTAATGCAGAGCGCAATGCTATGTTCAAATCATCGGTTAACTTATAAGTCAGTCTGAGTGAACCGCTTACCGCCTGGTTATCACGGCCGCGCAGCCATTTTTCAGCCTGGAACCACGGATTGTTTTCACGTCCATACTCCTGTGCGTATTGCACCAGATTAGGTACGCCCTGCGGACCCTGGTAAATATTTTTTAAAGCATTGATAGGGTAATCAGACGAACCATAAACAAAAAACTCATAAGCATAGCTGTTCGGGCCATAGCTTACATCCGGAACGTTTGGAGAATATTGCAGGTTAAGGTTTAAATCACCATCAACACGTAACTTAGAAGTAATATCGTAAGCTGCTGATAGCTTAAAGTTATCGATATTTAATTTGGTATTGGGGAAATCACCTTGCTGAAAGGTATGTCCGTAAGACAGACGCAAATCATAATTTGACCCGCTTGCAGAAACAGCAACTGTGTTGGTATTGGTATAGCCGGTTTGCACAAAGTCATTCCAGTTATTTATGCCACGTGCAGACCATGGAGTTGGCGTCCTTACACCAGTAACGGTGTTATAAGGGCTGTCAAACTGTGTAGTTTGGAAAACGCCGTCGAAACGCGGGCCCCACTCAGGTAAACGCTGGTTATTATCATATAACTGGTTACCATAAGCGTATCCAAACTTGGTACCGCGGCCATATTGATACTGGTCTTTTGGAAGAACTAAAAAGCCTTTTTCAGCTTCCAGCGTACTGTTAATGTCAATTTGCCAGCCTTTTTTATCTTTAGTGCCTTTTTTGGTAGTGATGATGATAGCGCCATTGATACCACGGAAACCATAAAGGGCTGCAGCGTTAGGGCCTTTTAATACGGTGTAAGTTTCAACGTCATCGGCATTAAAATCATAAGTGTTTGATTCTACCGGCTCGCCGTCAATAACATAAAGAATGTCTTTACTGCCACGTAGAACAACGGTTGGTGCGCCGAAAAATTCGGGACTTGCACCTATACTTAAACCTGCTACTTTACCTGCCATCGAGTTAAGCGGGTTAGCATCGCGGGCTGTGGTTAGTTCATCACCGTTGATCTGTGATTGTGAGTAACCTAACTTTTGAAATTCCTTTTTAACACCCAAGGCGGTAACAACTACCTCATTAAGCGTTTTGTTGTCAGGGGCCAGCTGTACTGAAATGTAAGCATCAGTAACAACCAATTCCTGGCTGATGTAACCGATTGATTTAAAAACCAGTGTCTGGCCTTTATCAATAGAAATAGTGAAGCGTCCTTCCACGCCGGTAAGCGTGCCTTTGGCTGTCCCTTTTATTAAAACACTTACGCCTGGTAAGGGCTCATTATTGTTATCTAAAACAATACCCCGTACCGGCAGGTTTTGGGCAAACACGTTGCCGCAAACCAATAGCACCACTGCGAGTGCTAACAGTATCCGTGAAATTTTTCGTAAATTTTGTTTCATAATGCGATTTTAATTTAATCCGCCGCAAAACTATCCCCGCAGTATTACGGAATCATTGCTGAAACAAAAACAAAAAGTTAACAAATACTAAACAAACGAACTAAAAATCCACTATTGTTAACAAGAAATTTTCTGAAAGGAAATTAATCGGTTTTTTGAAAAATCACGTCTCCCCGAACGTCTCCCATTGTTAAATATTTTTTAAGAAATTTATTGCTGAATGTACTAC
>JBIOHE010000559.1:0-2445 GCA_044448725.1 Sphingobacteriales bacterium
AAATATTATAAAATACTGGATAAAGCGCTTGGTAATCAATGGCGGGCAACTACCGACAATGGCCTTGCAGGAACCCAACAGCTTTCAGGTACTATCGTTTTACGTAACATATTCGATTTGTCAAAATCAATCAGTCTTTCCATTGATCAAAAAGGCGTTCAAATGGAAATTCATTGAAAATTATCAGATGGACTTTCGCTACAGGCTGTAATTGCATTGTTTGCGTCGGGCGCGACGATTCAAAATACTACTTTTTTCACATTTAAGCATCCTTCGCAATTGGTTAATTTAGGTAAACAAGTAAAAATCAAAACCATGAACATTTTAGTAAACCACCAGATCTCAGACCCCGATGCTTATTGGGGCGCCCTAAGCGCAAATCCTCCGGTTCCGGAAGGATTTAAAGTTGTAACTTTTATGGCAGGTACTGACCCTTCCGAATCGGCCTGTTTGTGGGTTGCCCCTGATGTTGCTTCATTAAAATCCCTTGTTGATAAAACTGTAGGCCATGCAAGCAGCAACAGCTATATGGTGATCAATGATTCGAGATCATTTGGCCTGTAAAATCGGATTGTTCCGATTTTAAAAAATCCCGGTTGTGTACCCGCGCTTGTAAAAATACGGGGGGGATTCGCCGGGATTTTTTACATCATAACTTTGATCACAAAAAAAAGCCGGTAAAAAATATCAATACCGGCTTAAACAAAAAATTAAAAAGGTACTATGCAGGGCTTCTTTTTTAGCTACCGGGGACCAGCACTAATCCTAAGAAACCCTTCCTGGCCTCCGGATTAAGGAAAGCAGCATATTTGGGTGTGGCGTATGCCGTAAAGCCGGGGGGCGCGGCTGTGCCTGATGCTATCATACCCATCATAACAATTGCCTTTTGGGCGGTACTCAGCATCGAAACCGGCATATCGCAAATGATGAGTTGTAATTGACCGGATTCGTTCTTCTTAAAATCAATAACCACATTATACTCCTGGCAGCCATAAAAAACATCGGTGGTGTTTTCCTGTGTCTTTTTAAATTGGCCAAGAACGGTCAAATAACTTGCTGCGGAGTCAACAGGTAAGCCAAGTTTTGTGACCATCGCCGAGATCTGCCCGGCAAGTACATAATTAGGTAAATCATTACTTTGCTGTCCTTTTGCGTTTGTGCCCGCAATGATCAGGATAACAATAAAAATCAGTTTAGTTTTCATGGATTATGGGTTTAATTAAGGACAAATGATAATATTGGAAAGTTAGGCAGCGGCAAATGATCAAAAAATGTGAAATAAGTAGTAATTTATTGATATGCGAAAATCAAATAAACACTGTTTGGATAGGGTTTGCAGGTAAGAGTATTTTAAATCGACAAACAATAAAGCATTGAGTCTAATGCAGACAAACCCGCTATAAAGTCATCAATAGGGCGAAGTGCTTACAGCCGTCCATCCGCCGTCAACAATTAAGTATTGCCCGGTGATGTGCCCTGCTTCCGGCGAAACCAGAAAAAGCACAGCATTGGCGACATCCTCCACTATAGCAGGTCGGCCCATAGGCGTAATGCGAGACCATGTAGCTTTATAATCCGCATCTTCCAGGGTGCGTTCGGTAAGGGTGGCCCCCGGTGCAACCGTATTTACGGTGATGCGATAAGGTGATAATTCAATAACCAGGTTTTTAGCCAGCATTTCGAGCGCGGCCTTGGTCATGCCGTATGCGGCGAGGTCCTTATGCGCCTGGTGGCCTGTAACTGACGACATAAACAGGATGCTGCCGCCGCTTTCCTGTTTGATCATTTGCTGAGCTGCCCTTTGTGCCAGAAAAAAGCTGCCTTGTAAATTCAATCGCATCACACTTTGAAGCGATTCAACCGGGTAGTTTAAAAAATCTCCAAACAAAGTAATCCCTGCATTGGCAATGGCGATAGTAAGCTTACCAAAATGCTCCACAGCCGAATCCACCATTTGCTGTATGAAATCGATATCAGCTGCATCCCCTGCCATGGCATGACAAACGCCGCCTTCCGATTTGATCTGCCCAGCTGCTTTATTAATGAGCTCTTCATTAATATCATTGATGAGTACAGCGGCGCCGTTTTGCGCCATTTGCCTGGCGATCTCAAAGCCGATGCCCTGGCCCGCACCTGTTATTATGGCGGTTTTTCCGGTGAACTTTTTGCTTGTCATTTGATCTATAATTATAACTATCTTTTTAGCTAACCCTCTTTACCGCCTGGTGGCTGTGGCACAACTGCCACTCCGCGAATGTTGATAACTAAATTTGATTAATATATTGATTATGAGTATATTAGAATATGCAAGGCAAGAAAAACTATCAGGAAAAGCTATTCATTAAGTTTCAGCTATCGGACCATGTCCCGGCTGACAACCTTTACAGGCGTTTAAACGATATAATCGATTTTAGCTTTCTTTACAAGTCAACCGCTCAATATTAT
>JBIOHE010000560.1:0-2434 GCA_044448725.1 Sphingobacteriales bacterium
CAGGATGCTCCTGCGGAGCGATAAGCGCTTGAACGCCCCGACTCCAGCGGAGTCGCGTGTTTATAGATCAGAAAAATGGAAAATTCAGGCTCCAGAAGAGCCTCCTTGGGATTTCAATGTTTTAAAAGCGATTTCCCTGATAGCTTTTACTTTATGGGTCTTAAAACCCTGTTCCAGCGTACTTTGTGAAACATGTCTTGCGTTGAATCAATGCTCAGCCAGGTGATCATGGCTTTGCCAATAATATGGTCTTCGGGCACATAGCCCCAAAATCGGGAGTCAAGGGAATCGTGGCGGTTATCGCCCATCATCCAGTAGTAATTCATTTTAAAGGTATAGCTGTCAACTTTCTTACCGTTTATCAGGATTCCTTTTCCTGTCGTGTCAACTTTGTTGTGCTCGTAAATTTCAATAGCACGCCTGTAAAGAACAAGGGTTGAATCATTGAGTTTTACTGTCCAGCCTTTTTTGGGTAAAAGCAGGGGGCCAAAATTGTCCAGGTTCCATTTGAAACGGGCATTGTGCGGAAATATTTCCGGATCGGCCAGGCCGGCTTTTTGTATTTGAGGAGTCACGCTTTTTATATTGGAAAAACCTTTAAAAGCCGCAAGGTTTTGATTTGGGATAATCATTTCAAAGCTGTCAGCAGTCATCTGTTGCCTTATTGTTATATTCAGATCCTGGAAAACCTGCGGGTTAATATCCTTTCCATCAGTAACTACGATATAGGAGGTTTGCGCTTTTGGCGCATTTAATGCCGCTTTGCCATTGATATACACTTGTGCGTTAACAATAGTAAGCAGGTCGCCCGGGGCTGCCTGGCAACGTTTTATCAAGGTTGTGCGCTGGTCAACGGGGATATTTTGGTCAGCCTCCTCGGGTTTGTTAAATACTACAATATCACCCTTTTTAGGGTCAGATAGTCCAGGTAACCGGAAATAAGGAAGCTGGATACCGTCCCAATAGGTTTTTATACCATACACCACCGGTTCAGTAAAAGGTATAGACAAAAGCGTGATCGGCATACGTGGGCCATAACTAAACTTACTCACAAACAGGTAATCGCCGGTTAATTCGGTTCCTTCCATGGAACCTGATGGAATAGCATAAGCAGAAAACAATAAACCGCGGATAATCGTGGCGGCTACAACAGCAAATAACAGTGCATCCAGCCACTCACGGGTTTTTGACTTTTCAGGCTGTGGGTTATTTGTTTTCTTTTTGAATGCGATGTTCCATTTCATGATAAACGGGGTTTATCAGTTGGATTTATGTTTTGAGGATTTGTTACAAGGAAATAGCTCAACAAGTGTAAAATTTACCTTCGTTAATAATTCGGCGGTAAAAAATTGATATATTTACTCTCGAAATTAAAGCGAGTGTAACATTTACCGTCGAAAGATAATGGAATACAATCCTGAAAAACCCTTTAACAACTTACCTCCTTTGCCACCAAAAGGCGGTATAGAAACAATTGCTATCCTTAAAAAAACAATTACTGCCAGCAGGGCCTTAGCTGAACTTAAAGGGGCAATTACAAATTTGCCAAATCCAACTTTATTTGTGGATACCATAAATTTGCAGGAGGCACAGGCCAGTTCGGCTATTGAAAACATTATAACAACACAGGACGAATTATTTAAAGCTTCCATCTCGGATAGAAGGATTGAAAATAGCGCCACCAAAGAGGTAATGCATTATAAAGATGCATTATGGTACGGATTTGAACAATTAGAGCGGCGCCCTATATTAAACACAAATCTTTTTATTGCAATAATGCAAATCATAAAGGAAAATACCTCCGGTATCCGAAATACGCCAGGGACAACACTTACAAATCCGGTTACCGGTAAAATAATTTATACGCCACCTGAAGGCGAGGGTATTATAAGGGATAAACTAAAATCGCTGGAGGACTTCATTCACGCTGAAGATCAAATTGATCCACTAATAAGGCTGGCGCTTATACATTATCAGTTTGAGGCTATACACCCGTTCATTGACGGGAATGGCAGAACAGGCAGGATCATTTTATTACTTTACCTGAAATTCACCGGCCTGATGGAATTGCCGGCATTGTACATGAGTAATTATATCATCAAACATAAGCAGGATTACTATACCGGATTGCGCCTGGTTACTGAAAAAAACGATTGGGAGAACTGGATATTATATATTCTGGATATGATAGAAAATACAGCCATTAAAGGAAGGCAGCAAATAGGCCGGATAGAGCTGTTAATGAATGAAATGGGAACTGCTATCCAAAAGCAATTACCTTCTAAAATTTATTCAAAAGAGTTAATGGAAGTGTTGTTTAAATTGCCCTATACAAAACGTTCGTTTTTAATTGCCGCCGGGATTGGTAATATTAAAACAGCAGGTAATTACCTGAACGCCCTGGAAAAAGCCGGTTTCTTGCAAAGTGAGTACG
>JBIOHE010000561.1:0-2431 GCA_044448725.1 Sphingobacteriales bacterium
ATATCGTAGTGCCGGCCAATTATAACTGCCCGGGGCAACTGGTTATTTCGGGCACTATTGCCGGGGTTGACA
The DNA here is from genome assembly GCA_044448725.1 of Sphingobacteriales bacterium. GTDB lineage: Bacteria > Bacteroidota > Bacteroidia > Sphingobacteriales > Sphingobacteriaceae > Mucilaginibacter. Next base: position 73 of record JBIOHE010000561.1, read on the forward strand.
AAGCATGTGAAGAGTTAACTGCAGCCGGCGCCAAAAGGGCGCTGAAACTTAATGTCGGCGGAGCTTTCCACTCGCCCTTAATGGAAGCTGCCAGGGTTGAGCTGGAGCATGCAATTGTACATACTGAAATAAAAGCGCCGGTTTGTCCGGTCTATCAAAACATTGACGCCAAGCCTTATACCGACCCGGCGCTGATAAAACATAATTTAATTGCGCAGCTTACCGGCCCTGTCCGCTGGACACAAACTGTAAAACATATACTGGAAGATGGCGCAACTTCATTTACAGAGGTGGGGCCTGGTAACGTATTGCAGGGACTGGTTAAAAAAGTTGACCGCCATATACCGACCGAAAGCGCGGAGTTTAAGTCGTAAGTCTTGAGTCCGAAGTCTTAAGTCGGAAGTCAGAATCAAGAGTCAGGACAGGGAGGGTGCGACTCAAGACTACAGACTCAGAACTTCAGACTTCAGAACGTGGCGTTATTTTTGCTCTGAATTGACATTAGTTAAATAATCAGTTGGGTACATCCGGAAAAATACGCGTAATGCTGGTACTGTTGAGCGCCAGCCTGCTTTTTACAGCAATTATTGTCCAAAAAACTTATGCGCCTGAAAACAACCTTGATCAGTCGGCGCAAACTCTTGAGCATAACCTGAACAAAAAAGAAAGGTATATAACTGATATACTATACCAGAAAAAGGACTTTGAGCTACTAAAAAAGCTTTCAAATAATCCGTTGGAAGGGTTAAAACTGATTCAGCATTTTACAACCGATAGAAGCATTTGGTTTATTACCACAACAAATGGCCGGGTAAGTTTTTGGAGCGGTGTAAAAGTTATACCCGAACATCCCGATATTATAAAAGAGGGATATTCTTTCATAAAGCAGCCCAATGGCTATTACGAAGCTATTAAAAGAAGTGCAGGTAAGTTCTCCGCGATTTTTTTTATTCCTGTAAAATTGGATTACGCCTTTGTAAACCAATACCTTCAAAATACATTTGCAGTTGATCTTCTTAAAGACAACAATATTCAAATAGCCGACTTTACTGATAAAAACATACGCGAAATACACAGCAGCAACGAAACCTATTTGTTTTCTGTTAAAGTAAAGCCGGGAGAAACAAATAGTATTTTTTTTTATTATGAATTGGCAATCTGGGTTTTAACGTTGCTCAGTTTTTGTGTATTAGTGCATAATGTTTGTAATTATGTTTCTGAAAAGGGTTACCCGGTAGCCTCATTATTTTTTTTAGCGATTTTTATCGTTTTGGTCAGGTTTATCAATCTGCATTATGGATGGCCCGATTTTACTTACAAGCTCAGGGTTTTTGACCCTGTTTTTTATGCCTCAAGCATTGCTTATCCTTCCTTAGGCGATTTGTGCATTAATATTTTATTTATCTGCTGGTTTGCCGTGTTTTTATATACCCGGCGCATCAGGTTTTTAAGGAAATCGCCGGGTAAATTTGCCGGGTATTGTATATTTACCGGTGGTATAATAACCCTTATCATAATTTCAACTTCTCTTGTAAATCTTTTCTATGGCCTTGTGCTCAACTCAAAAATAAGTTTTGATATAAGCAATGTACTTAATCTTTCTTTTTTTAGCTTATTAGGGGTAGCCATGCTGTGTTTTAGTTTTCTGATATTTTACCTCCTTGGCGAGGTGTTTTTATCTGTAGCTATCAGGCTTGGCATCTCCAACACTCAGAAGGCTATAATATTTGCCGCAAGCATTTTTTTAGCTACTGCAATTTCGGCTTACTATCAAGGTTTTACGCTGTTTTATATACTTTGGGGCTTTCTTGTCTTTATCAGGGCTTATGCATACCGGTACAAAAACGGGCTGCTCGATTCCGGCTCTCTGGCCACCATAATTTTAGTATGTGCACTTATTTCCTCTATAAAGCTCAACTATTTTGAATCGCTTAAAGAAGGTGAAACCCGGAAGGCTTTTATTCAGAAGCTGGAAGTCCCGGATGACGCAGGCGCTGACGTCATTTTTAAAAAGATAGAACAGCAAATCGTTATTGATTCCTCCATCATTCATTATTTTAAGAATAGCCTTTATAATAACGATTACATAAGGACCCGCCTGCAAAAACTTTATTTTAACGGGTATTTGTCAAAATATGAATTTAAAGTACATGAATTTGATAGCCATGAGCAGCCGCTTTCAGCTGATAAAAGCTACAATCTGGATGTATTTAAGGATCTTGTTCTTTACAGCTCATACAAGGTTTCAGGCTATTTTTACCGCGAAAACGAGTCATTTGGGTTCCTTGATTATTTTGCCATCCTGCCGGTAATGCAAAATAATTCAAGATTAGGTACGATAGTAATTGAGCTAAAATCA
>JBIOHE010000562.1:0-2423 GCA_044448725.1 Sphingobacteriales bacterium
CGGGTAAGCCAGTATAAAATAAAGCAGTTTCTCTCTTTCTGTTTTTAAAACTTCCTCAAAAAACAAGTTGTTTAATTCGGCTTCTTTTTCGGTTTTGGTTAGTTTTTTAAATGCCGGCTTTATAACAAGGTTTTTAACAAAGGTGGAGTTATCAAATGCTTTCCTGTAATCGTTATACAACTCATGTTTCTTCAATCCGGCAGTCGGTTTTTGTTGGAATAAAGAAACATAGTCATCAAATGAAATGGTTTTATAAACATATTCCACGTATTTGCCAAACGCATTTTCAACGCCGTTACAAGTTAAATCCTTGCCTTGCAGGTAAAAACTTTCTATACAGGTTTGTATTCTTTGATAATCATAATTGCTCCGCCTTTTTAAAAATAATGTTACCGTGTTGGTCCCGGTTGCCATAAAGGTATTTGAGCCAAACTCGGCGATGGCAACAATTTTAAAGTATTTTAAAAGCATTTCCCGGGTATCCTGGTAAATGCCCGAATTGCTTAAAATACTGCTTGGCAATACTATGCCCGCATAGCCGCCTTCCTTTAATAACTGCCTGGTGCGTTCAATAAACAGGCATTCAATTTCTGAACTTTGCGAGGTTAAACGATCAAACAACTCAAATGATTCTGCGCCGTTTTTATCAATAATTGTATTACGGAAAGCAGAAACAGAATAAGGGGGATTGGAAACAAGGACATCAAATTCAGAATTTTCCCGTTTATCTGTTTTTGAAACTTTGGATAGTTTGTCTTTATACTCGCTATCCCATTTGAATGACGCCAGGCCATCAGCATTAATAATGTTTGCTAAACCATCCCCGTTTAAAAAGCAGGCTACTTTAGCGGTTTTAAACAAGCGGTAATCTTTCTCAATGCCATAAATATGTTTTTCGGCCCATTTAAACTGGTCGGCCTTCCAGCTATTAAGCGTTCGTTCCGTTTCATCATCATATTCATCTTTACCCGCCAGTTCATTGATTATCTTTTGTATTTCATCCATTATTTCAGTGATGAAATGCCCGCTGCCACAGGCGTAATCAATAGCATAAGGCAATATATCTTCGGCCCGCCTGTCTTTTATCTTATCAATAATGATTTCCCTTAACGGGATTGAATTAATAATGAACCTTGCAATCGGCACGGGTGTAAAAAACTGCCCGGCTTCCTGCTTTAATGAGGTGTTTAATAATAATTCAAAAAATGCGCCCAAATAATCGTGCTTCCGGTTATAGCGCACTTTGAATTTTTCAAGCATCTGCACCAGTTCCTTCACAACCACTGCATTGTCTAAAAAAGTTTGGTTATCAAATACTTCCTTAAAGGCAAATTCATTATTTTTCTCCAAACGCATCCGGGCAAACATTCTTTTGATATTACCCCTTACTGCTACATCCAGATGATTGAATTCATCATCAATGTCCTTATCGCTATAATCAGTAATTGTTTTATCCAGGTAGCTTTTCATCCCGGCCCGGTAAAGATCGTTCAGCCTGATCAGTAGTTTCTCCGGGGTATCATCATCCAGCCACTGAAATTCCAGTTGCTCGGTTTTCCTTTTTTTCTCATCAACAATTTTGCATATCAGCAAAGCTATAAACTTGTTAAAAGCATTTGGTTTGTCCGAAATTACATTACGCCTTAAAATCTCCTCAAACTGATTGAAAATCTTACTGCTTTGTTCTCGGGTAATTTCATCTAAATCATTAAGTGTATATGATTTTGGCGTGATATGATATTTTTCAACGCCTTCTTCAAAAATGCCGTTTAATTTTAGCGCCTTATTCCAGCGGGAAAACAATTCCGCAGCATTTGCAGCTAATTTGAATTCCGGTTCAATTTTTAAAACACCATTCTTATATTCTATCGCTTTACCGTCTAAGCGGGAGGTATATAAACTCAAAAATTGGACATCCTTATCCTGCTGAAAATATGATAATATTTGGCCGCCGTCTTCGGTTGTCTTTTTAAATGCTTTGTCGTACTCGGCGCCCCAGGTTTTGCATTCAATCATTAAATAGCCTTTGCCATCCCCGTCATTAACCAGGATATCGAGTTTTCCCTTCGTTTTATGTCCTAATGGATAATCCTTTTCTAATACAAGGCTTTGCGGGGAATAACCTTTTTCAAGCAAGCGGTTAACACACTCAAGCACTACAAAATTCTCGCTTGCTTTAAAATTACAGGTAGTTTTATCCCCTAAAATGACTGCTGACCCGTAATCAATAGATTCGGTATTAAAATCAATAGAAAGCCGGTAGTTATTGTGCTTGGCGTAATTTTTACTCCAAATATCAGACTTCCCTTCTTCAGGAGTAAACCCCAAAGCGGACAAAAATATTTTCAAATGATCAATATTTGTCATATTGGGCAACAAGCTTGAATTATAAAGGTGAGAAAAAATGTTTTACGCTAATAAAC
>JBIOHE010000563.1:0-2404 GCA_044448725.1 Sphingobacteriales bacterium
ATTTGGGAATTGGATTAAGATCGTTGGCCGTTGTTTTTTTAATTATCGCCCTTGCCCGTCCCCAATCCTCGTTAAGCTGGCAAAATTCAACAACAGAAGGTATTGATATCATGATAGCATCGGATATATCAGGCAGTATGCTTGCCGAAGATTTTCAACCCAATCGCCTCGAAGCAGGAAAGAATATTGCTATTGATTTTATCAAAAATCGTCCGGATGACCGTATCGGTCTGGTTATTTTCAGCGGTGAGAGCTTTACCCAATGCCCTTTAACCATTGATCACGATGTATTGGTTAACTTGTATGCAGATGTAAAATATGGCATGATTGAAGATGGCACCGCCATTGGCATGGGATTGGCGACCGCTGTAAACAGGCTGAAGGGGAGCGAAGCAAAAAGTAAAGTGATCATTTTGCTTACCGATGGTTCAAATAACATGGGTTCAATACCACCCGTTACGGCTGCGGAAATTGCCAAACAATTTGACATCAGGGTTTATACAGTGGGCATCGGGACCCATGGCTTTGCAAAAATACCTGTTCAAACGCCATTCGGGGTTCAGTATCAGAATATGCCGGTTGATGTTGACGAAGGTACACTTACAAAAATTGCAAACATCACAGGCGGTAAATATTTCAGGGCCACCGACAATGAAACGCTGAAACATATTTACGAGCAGATTGACAAAATGGAAAAGGCGAAAATTGATGTTACCCAATATCATAAAAAAACAGAAATGTTTCTGCCATTTGCGCTTATAGCCTTATTCTTTTTATTGTCGGAGTTTATAGTGAAAAATACATTGCTTAAAGGAGCTTTAACTTAACAGGATGCTACGTTTTGAAAATATAGAATTTTTATGGGGATTAGCAGCCATTCCGGTGTTTATCTTTCTGTTTTTTAGGATAAGCCGCTGGAAGAAGAAAGCTGTTGCCGCATTGGGCGATAAAAAGGTTGTTACGATGATGATACCCCAGGTTTCGTTTTCGAGGCCATGGCTTAAATTTATTTTATTTTCGGTTGCTTATGCCTTTTTGATCATTGGTATAGCTGATCCGCAGATCGGATCAAAAATGGAGGAGGAAAAACGTAAAGGCGCTGATTTAATGATACTGCTGGATGTTTCAAACAGCATGCTTTCGCAGGATATGGCCCCCAATCGCCTGGAAAATGCCAAGCGCGCTATTGCGCAGCTGATCGATAACCTGCATAACGACCGGATAGGTATAATAGTTTTTGCCGGCGAGGCTTATGTACAACTGCCGGTAACTACAGATTATTCGGCTGCAAAACTGTTCCTGAATACGATCAATACAGGCATGGTGCCTACCCAGGGAACTGCCATCGGTTCAGCTATTGACCTGGGGATGAAATCTTTTGATTTTAAAAATGGAACAGGCAAAGCGATGATTATTATAACCGATGGAGAGAACCATGAAGATGATGCCGTTACTGCGGCTAAATATGCCGCTGGAAAGGATGTTATGGTAAACGTAATTGGCATGGGCTCGGAATCGGGCGCACCCGTTCCTTTATACCAGGACGGCAAGCAGGTCGGTTTTCATACCGATAGCGCCGGGAACACCGTTGTCAGCAAGCTGAGTGAGACCATGTGTAAGGAAATTACCGCAGCAGGAAACGGTGCTTATGTAAGAGCTACCAATGCCAACAGCGGCTTGAATATAGTGATGGACCAGATCGCTAAGGTGCAGCGTAAAACCTACGACAGTAAAACCTTTAAGACTTTTGAGGACAGGTTTCAAATTTTCCTCGGTTTTGCTTTAATATTGTTAATTGTTGAATTCTTTATCTCAAGCCGTAAAAGTTTAAGGCTGAGTAATTTGAAATTATTTGAAGTAAAAAACACATGAAACAAGTTTTTATAATTATATTATGCTTGCTTCAAACTTCATTGTTGTTAGCACAGCAGGAGAAAAAGTACATTAAAAAAGGTAACGACCTGTACCAGCAACAAAAATACCAGGAAGCAGAGGCTGATTACCGTAAGTCGGTTGAAAAGAAAAGCCAGAATGTAGCAGGCAACTTTAACCTGGGGGATGCCCTTTATAAACAAAAGAAATTTGCCGATGCCGGTGAGCAATTTAATAAACTTGCCGGGGCGGCAAACAATAACGCGGTTGCGGCGGGCGCTTACCATAACCTGGGTAATTCGTTGTTGGAGAATAAGAAGTTGGAAGAAAGTGTTGAGGCTTACAAAAAGTCATTGCTTGCTAACCCAAAAGATGATGAAACACGCTATAACCTGGCTTATGCACAGGAAAAACTGAAGCAACAACAACAGCAGAACAAAAACAACAAAAACCAGGACAATAAAAATCAAAACAACAAGAACCAGGATAATAAAAACCAGGATAAAAAAAATAAAGACAACAAGGATAATAA
>JBIOHE010000564.1:0-2403 GCA_044448725.1 Sphingobacteriales bacterium
CTCCTTTGGAGAGGGTAGGGTGAGGCGTAGAGCGCGTTTATGGGAAGAACTAATTATTCGTTTTCCTTAAGTAAACGACATTGAATGACCAATGACCAATGACGCGAAGCAAATGACCAATGACCCAATGATATTACAAATTGAAACCGCTACTGCTTCATGTTCCGTTGCCCTGGCAAAGGATGGTGATGTTTTAGCCTTTAAGCAGGTTAACGAGCGCAATATTCATGCTGAGGTTATCACCTTATTTATTGAAGAACTGATTGTTTCGGCAGGGATAAAGTATAATGATCTGAATGCTGTTGCAGTTAGCTGCGGTCCCGGTTCATATACAGGTTTACGTATCGGCGTCTCAACAGCTAAGGGTTTGTGTTTTGCACTTGATAAACCTTTAATAGCTATTGAAACATTAGAAGCGATGGCTCAGGGTATCATTGGTAACAGTGAATATTTGTTAAACGGCGATACACTATTATGCCCCATGATAGACGCACGCCGGATGGAGGTTTTTACCGCTGTTTTTACCGCAAACGGCGAAAGGATAATGGACACTTCTGCGGAGATTGTTGATGAAAATAGCTTTACTGATTTGCTGGCAAATAATAAAATGCTGTTTTTTGGCGATGGCGCCGAAAAATGCCGGCAAGTTTTAGAGGGAAACCCCAATGCAATGTTTTTTCCGGGATTTATTAATTCGGCTGTTTATCTTACCAAAAAAGCAGCAGAAAAGTTCAGGAATGCTGAATTTGAAAATGTAGGTTACTTTGAACCGTATTATTTGAAAGATTTTATTGCCGGGAAAAAAAGGAGCCTCCTCTAATCCAATAGCCATCGGATCGCCCCAGGTAGGGAAGACTTTTAAAAGTTATTTTTTAAAGAATGGATCGTCTATTTGGTAACCGAGATTTAAAGTCTCCCCTACCGGGGGAGATTTAGAGGGGGCTCAATTATTTGTTTTAAATAACCTGCCCCACAAGCGGCCTAAAAAGCCTTTTTCGCCGGTTGGTATAACGCTTGCATTCATGGGGTGTTCAATAACAGGCCCAAACTTCATGGTGAAGCCGACGAAGAAACTTGCCCCGGTAAAGGCGCTGTTTTGATTGATGCCGGGCGAATTTTTGTTCAGCGCATCAGAAGCCAGTCCTATAGTCTGCGCCAGTTTATCACTCCCTATGTACCATTCCCAATTTGGTGTTTTCATCATAAACTGTGCGCCTAAATTAAATATTTTCAAATCGTCATAAGTGGTAGTGAGTGTTAAAACATATTTATCATATTGAACAGGATTAACCAAACCAGCCACAAAGCCCGGAAAAAATAACTCTTTTGAAACAATTAATGTCGGCGAATATTTGAAAGCATTGTCGTCATCAATCCAAAAGTTTTTATTAATGCTTAATTCGGCCCTGCCATCAGTCGGTGTGCTGAAAGAACCTACCGTTGGATTTGTGTGAATCAGACTATAAACCTTATTATATATGCTGTCTTCCCTTTGCGGTAATGATAAGCCTTTTATAACCGCGCTGTTATTGAAATTGTAAACGCGTGAATGGTTGCTCCAGTGGATAAAGCCAAGGTCTTTTATGTTACCCTGCAAAATAAATTTGTCTTCTGTGATATAGGTTGCACCTATGCTTATGGATGCACCGGGATTGCGTAAGGTTGGTAAATAATCACGCGATGTAAAATGACCGGGTATATAGCTATCATAGTAAACGCCTTTTAATGCTAACCCGGCTGTGTCTTTAGCGTTATCGTAAACGGCCCTGGACCCCTTTACATCCAATTTTTGATATTGAATACCAAGTAAGGCGCTGATTTTTACACCAAAGAAAAATTGCTTATTGAATTTTTCGCGATAAGTAAAACTTAACTGATGATAAGTTTGATAATAATAATTATCGTTAAAAATATTGGTGTAAGGAGCGCCGCTGTTAAAACTTTGGGTACCATTAAAAGCAGCTAATGTTTCATCGGAAAATAAGGCCTGGCCTTCCGCTTTTCCCTGCCACGAAAAGCCCGTTTCTTCATCGCCGTCAAAGCTGGTAAACATCTTTAACATTATGAAATATACATTTGCGTTTGCAAATACAAGGTTATTACGCCCCTGACCCAATTTTAAGGCCGAATTAGTGTATTGATTGAGGAATGCACGGTTTTTTAATGTTGCCTGCCCGTCGCCGCTTAAAAAAAAGTTAAAGTTAAAGCTGGGGAACAAATAATTTGTAGCGTATTTTTTACTGGTGTCGGGGATGAAGGCCCTTTGTGAAGGATTTTCGAATGAATCATATAGTGAACCGGTATTATACTGAGAAAATTGCTGGGAAAAAACTTTAACTGTAAGGAAAGATAAAAATAAAACAAGTAAAATCTTCTTCATATATGTAACGCGTTGCCTAAGCC
>JBIOHE010000565.1:0-2397 GCA_044448725.1 Sphingobacteriales bacterium
GCATAATACAATTTAAAACATATATCTTTGCAGTATGATTGTTGAAAATACACAAACCCAAATGCGGAAAGGAATACTGGAGTATTGCATACTTTCCATTATAGCTAAGGGCGAAACTTATGCTTCGGACATCATTGCCGAGCTTAAAAAAGCCCAACTGCTTGTAGTTGAGGGCACTTTGTACCCTTTACTCACCCGTTTAAAAAATAATGGTCTTCTCACTTACAACTGGGTTGAATCGACCTCGGGGCCGCCAAGAAAGTATTATATCCTATCCGAAGAGGGCAAAAACGTGCTTGAACAACTGGATAAAACCTGGCAGGAGCTGTTATTTGCTGTTCAGACAGCAATTGGGGAGAACAGCTGAAAGGTTAAAGCTGAAAGCTAAAGGCAAAAAGGCTTTTTGCTTTGGTCTTTTCGCTTTAAGCTCAAAAAACTAATGATTAATGAACAAGTGAACTAATGAACCAAATATCATGAACAAAACTATCATCATTAATATAAACGGCATTGTCTTCCATATAGAGGAAGAGGCCTACGAAATATTAAAAAACTATATGACGGATGTAAAACGTCATTTTTCCAACTCGGCTGATAGCCTTGAGATTACTACCGATATCGAAAACCGGGTTGCCGAAATGTTCCAGGAGCTACTGGCCAAAGACAACAAACAGGTTATTGTTGAACAGGACGTAAATTCGGTTATTGAACAAATGGGCTCGGTAGCCGATTTTGAAAGTGCGGATGAGGAAGAGAAACCGGGTGCAAACCCATTTGCCTCCACGGCCGAAACCCGCAGGCTTTTCCGCGACCCTGACGATCACCTGGTTGGCGGCGTTTGCGCGGGCATTGCCAATTACTTTGATATCGACGCCGTTTGGATCAGGCTGGCCTTTGCCATTTCCTTCGCCATTGCGGGCAGCGGTTTAATTTTATACATTATACTATGGATAATTGTGCCGAAAGCGGTAACCCGTGCCGACAGGATGGCTATGAAAGGCGAAAAACAAAACCTGCAGGGCTTTAAAAAGAATTTTGAAGAAGAATTAAGTTCTGTAAAACAAAACCTTTCCAATTTTGGCAACGAAGCCCGGCCCTTTGTATATAAGGCCCGCGATTTTGCCGGCGACTTTTTCCATCACCTCGGGATATTTTTAGCAGGAACAGGACGGGTACTCGTTAAATTGATCGGCGTTTTTATTCTCGTGGTTTGTTTTGGATTTGCAATTGCTTTAGTGGTTGGCCTTGTAGCATTTATTGGATTTAACGCCGGCAACCCGCATGCCTTTTTTCCTTTCACTATAATTGGCAATGAACATGCCGACAATATTTATCTGTGTGTGTTTTTTGCAGCATTTATACCAGTGCTAAGCATAATAATGGTTACCCTTAAAGGTATTTTTAATGTCGGCAATATCGGGAGGTCAACCGGGACGGTTTTCCTGATCATCTGGCTATGCTCATTATCTTTGCTGATCTATTATGCCGTAAAGGTCTCATCCAATTTCAGGGAATCGGCCAGGTTCACAAAAACGATTAACCTTAAAGCGACTAAAAACAACACCTATTATTTAGATCTGAACAACATAAAATATTTTTCGCACGATGACAGTGTACGCCTGGATATTAAAGACCACTTCCGCAACATGGTTGTGATTGACGACAGGTATAACAATTTTAATGATAATGAGCCACGCAGCGTTAGTATCACTATTGAAAAAAGCGACGTAAATTACCCTGTACTCGTTGAAACCTACAGCGCCAAGGGAAGCAATTATGATGAGGCACTTTATAATGCCAGCAGCACAAGTTATGTATTTGCACAGCAGGACTCAGTTCTTAAATTTGACTATTCGCTGCGTAAGCGTCCGCATATATCATGGCATGATGAAGAAATTGAGCTGACCTTAAAAGTGCCGATGAATGCAAAGGTGGTGATTGACCAAAAACTGGATAACTACCTCCGCGATGTAAATCTTTACGATTGTAACCAGGCCAACAAAAAGAACAATCCAAATACATCAACCTTCATAATGACGGATAATGGCCTGCAATGCAAAGTTGATACCATAGTTACTGCAAAAAAAGACAGCGTTAAAGCAGACAGCACTCAGAACGGGCAATAGGCCCCACCCTGCCCTCTCCAACTGCGTTCCGCCTTAGCTTTAGCGGTTGCGCAAGGAGAGGGTTAAAAATAATGGCTCTATAACGCTTTATATGGGTAATCATTTCATCCCGATAGCTATCGGGAAACTTAAAAAAAATTGTTGTTATGATGATAAAAAGTGGTTTTCTAAGCAGGGAAATCGCTTTTAAAAAAGGAGGCACCTTCGGAGCCCCAAAATGCGTGATCGTTCTCTATAAACAGGATGCTCCTGCGGAGCGATAAGCGCTTGA
>JBIOHE010000566.1:0-2389 GCA_044448725.1 Sphingobacteriales bacterium
ATTTTTGTTTCAGCAAGGCCATATCCTGGCTTACTTTCAGGTCCAGTATCTTGGCGTAATGCTGGGTAGTCTTGATATTGGTATGCCCCAGCATTTTAGATACGCTTTCAATCGGAACGCCATTAGACAGGGTCACCGTGGTTGCAAAAGTATGCCGGGCAATGTGAAAGGTGAGGGTTTTATTGATCCCGCATACGTCGGCAATCTCTTTCAGGTAGGCATTCATCTTTTGGTTGGTAGATACAGGCAGGGCTTTACCTGAATTGCAACAAACGGGGTGATCAGCGTATTTATTCAGTAAACATAGCGCTGACGGCAATAATGGGATGCGGCTGGGTGTATCAGTCTTTTGCCGTTTGGTATATATCCACATTTCTCCGTCAACACCTTTGACGATCTCGCTTCTTTTCAACTTGTTAACATCTGCATAAGCCAAACCTGTAAAACAACAAAACAAAAAGATATCGCGAACCTGATTTAACCTTTCGGTTGGGAATACTTTATCTGCCATAGCCTGTAATTCTTCCTGGTTGAGGAATACCCTATCAACCTGTTTCACTTTTGCCTTGTAATTGACAAAAGGGTCCTTATCCAGCCATCCGCTGGCTAAACAGATACGGATAATCTTTTTAAAATTCTTGATGTATTTTACGGCAGAGTTATTGGCGCACTTACGTTCAGAACGCAGGTAAAACTCATAACCGATAATAAAATCATGGTCGATCTGTTTTATGTCAATATCAGCAACCTGGTATTTCCATGTCAAAAAGTGCTGTGTATGCCTTAATGAGGTTTCATAGCGTTCCAGCGTACCGGGCGCAAATTCGTTACCGACCAAGGCAGCTACTTTTTTATTATGGTCTTTAAAAATTGAAATAAGCATTCTGGATTTTTCGTTTTTGCCTAAAAGCTTATTTTTTAGGCTTTCGGCCGTAATCGGAAAACCTGCTTAAGCTAATTGACCATGAGCTTCATAAACCTGAACTTGCAGGTTGTCGAGATAGGAATTAAAAGATTTGATTTCTTCTTTAGTGCCTCTAAAACGGCCAGCGGTGCTGTTCCATAGTGAAGGCTCGCATTCACGTCCGGCAGTGGTTTCAGAACGCTGTCCGTTGACGGTAATGCGCAGATAAACAGGCACAGGCCCGTTTTGGTAATTTTTTGGCTTTTTTAAATAAAAAAGCAAGCTGAAAGTAGTTTTCATGTTTTTTAACGTTAAAAAGTGAAACAAAATTAAGCTTGCAATCAATAGCACACAAGATGTTCAACCAATGAATAGGTTGACTATCAAATAGATAAGTGCATTCTGGTGAGTAAGTAAATCTTCAAAATGACTCACCGAATTACGCCCTTTTTTGTTGCGAATTGGTGAATAATATGGTCATTTGGTATAAAAACAAAAGCCCGCAATCAGTTGATTTGCAGGCTTTTATCTGTTTTGTATATTGAATTTGGCGGAGAGCTAGGGAACAATTTTCAAAAACTGATACCCTCGTAGTCAGCACTTTATATTTTTATAGTCTTTGCAGGTCACCGAATAGGACACCAACAAATCAGACCAAATAACGCTATTGCTTATTGAATCAAATATACACAATAGCATCTTATTTATTCAATAAATTTATTTTTTTATCACATTTGATATGAATTTGTGATAGGATAAGTTTAAAAAGCAGATCGTGGCTTTCTTATGGAATGTGAGTTTTACCTGCGTTCCGAGCGCAAATGTGCTAACAACTCCGTGGTTAAGTATATCAAGAACTTTGGCAAGATCATCCGCATTTGTATTGCCAACAGGTGGCTTACTTATGACCCCTTCCTGAACTATAAGAATAAAATCAAAACAGTTGACCGGGTTTACCTGACGACTGGCGAACTACAGGAAATGACCAATAAAGAAATGGTAACTGACCGCTTAACACAGGTTAGGGACATTTTTCTGTTTTGCTGTTATACCGGGTTGGCTTATGCCGATGTGAAAAAATCACACAAACGGGATTTTGTAACGGGTGTGGATGGTGGAAAATGGATAGCCATAAAGATGCAGAAAACCTATATAGAGGCCCGCATCCCTTTACTACCTACAGCAATAACATTGATACAGCGTTATGCCGAACATCCGAACTATGAAAAAAGCGGCAGAGTATTACCGGTGTTGAGCAATCAAAAAATGAATTCTACCTTAAGGAAATAGCCGAGGTATGCGGCATTAATAAGCCCATAACCTTCCATATTGGCCGGCACACACTGGCAACTACCGTAACACTTTTATATGGCATACCTATTGAAAGTGTGTCGAAAATGTTGGGGCATACCAATATCAAAACCACACAACATTATGCGAAGATTTTGGATATTAAAGTTGGGGCTGATATGGCCATGCTAAAGC
>JBIOHE010000567.1:0-2374 GCA_044448725.1 Sphingobacteriales bacterium
ACCCACTTCATCCAGAAACAGGGTGCCTCCGTTTGCCATTTCAAAGTGGCCTATTTTGGTATATAAAGCGCCGGTAAATGAACCCTTCTCGTGCCCGAAAAATTCACTTGCGGCAAGTTCCTTTGTAAGCGATCCGCAATCCATTGCCACAAAGGGCTGGTTATAACGCGGACTGTTAAGGTGAATGCTTTTGGCAACCGATTCTTTACCCGTGCCGCTCTCGCCCATTATGATTACGCTGTAATTTGTAGGCGCTACCAGCTCTATCTGGCGAATCAGCTCGCGCGATACCCGGCTGGTGCCATTCACAAATTCACCGGCCAGGGCCTGTTTTTTATATTCTTTGCTTGATTTGTCAGTGCTGACCGTTTCAACCTTATCTTCAACCAAAGCATAATGTGTTTCAATAGCCTTGGTAATGGTATTTAATATTTCATCAGGATATAAAGGCTTGGTGATATAGTCATAAGCGCCCATTTTTATCAGTTCAACAGCCATTTTTATATCCGAATACCCTGTAATGATAATCACCCCGGTTTTTGGATATTGCGTTTTTATATTTTTAAGCATTTCGCGGCCGTCAGTATCCTCCAGCCTGAAATCGCACAATACAAGATTAAAGTCCCCGTTTTTCAGGTATTCCATCCCGGAAGTGCCGGTTGACGCTGTTGTAACCTCAAAACCGTTCCGCGTTAAAAACTTTGAAAGCAATAAGGCAACATTAACTTCATCATCAATGATGAGTATTTTTTTCATATCAGTTATTACTGTTTATTTTATTTTTTTGCATGTTGATTAACATACTAATCTGCTAATTTATAAATTTAATCCTATCATACGTTTTTGAGGCAATAAAAGTTATATTTAACTAAATCTCAAGCCATTTTAACCGTAAAATTAAATCACTTTGCCGGGCAGATATATCATCGACCAGCGGGGTTACCAGTCAGCGTCATTTTGAATGCAAAGTTATTTGCCCTTAAATACGGGCTTTCGTTTTTCTAAAAAAGCCGCAATGCCTTCTTCCAGGTCTTTTGTTGCAAAGCATTTCGAAAACTCTTCTATCTCGGTTTCAAAACCATTTACACCGGCCTTCATGGCGGCGTTAACGGCGGTTATGGCAGATGCAACGGCCAACGGCGCACGTAAAAGGATCTTATTTAAAATTTCTTCGGCTTTGGGTAATAGCTCATCCTGGCTTACCACGTGGTTTACCAATCCGCACTGTAAAGCTTCGCCGGCGGTTATCATATCGGCGGTCATAATCATTTCCATGGCTTTACCCTTGCCTGCCAGCCGGGTTAAACGCTGGGTGCCGCCATAACCGGGGATCAAGCCTAAAGTAACTTCGGGCAAACCCATTTTGGCCGTTTCAGCAGCAACGCGGATGTGACAGGCCATAGCCAGCTCCAATCCTCCGCCCAAAGCGAAGCCATTGATGGCGGCAATAACCGGTTTGTTGCCGTTCTCTATCTGGTCAAAAACCAATGCCTGGCCCTGGCGGGCTATTTCACCGCCTGCCGTTGCATTTGCACCGGCAAATTCTGAAATATCCGCCCCGGCTACGAATGCCTTTTGACCGGCCCCGGTTATAATGATACCGCCAACACTTGGGTTATGAAAGGCATCGTAAAAAGCCGTGTGCAGCTCGGCAATAGTAGCATTGTTCAACGCGTTCAGCTTGCTTTCGCGGTTGATGATAATGTATTGTATGCGATCCTTGTGTTCGATCAGTAAATTTTGAAACGACATGATAACAGTTATTTAAAAATTCCGGTGCAGGTGCACCCAATCAGTAATATATTTAACAATATCTTTAGTGTTTGTCCCCGGCGGGAAAAGCTCGCCGACGCCAATCTTTTTTAATTCTCCCATATCGTCCTGCGGGATAATACCGCCGCCGGTAACCAATACGTCATCCATGCCTTTTTCTTTTATCAGGTTGATTATTTTAGGGAAAACTGTCATGTGAGCTCCCGATAAAATAGAAATGCCTATCGCATCCACATCTTCCTGCAAGGCGGTGTTCACCACCATTTCGGGGGTTTGGCGCAGACCGGTATAAATCACCTCCATGCCCGCATCGCGCAGGGAGGTAGCGATGATGCGTGCCCCGCGGTCGTGACCGTCGAGACCAACTTTGGCAACTAAAACACGGATGGGGCGGTTAAAGGGTTTGCTCATTTTATTTGTGCTTACAGTTTGTAAAAGTAAGAAAGAAAATCAAGCAATTTTTTAAACCTGAACAACAGGCAGATTCGTTTTTTCGGCCCGGTATTTGCCCTGACAGGGTTAATATTTTATCATAACACTATTAATATGATAAGCATCACCTGTAGGGGTGCCCGTTGTCAGTAAACCCGGTGTTTTTATG
>JBIOHE010000568.1:0-2373 GCA_044448725.1 Sphingobacteriales bacterium
ATCAAGCACATTGGAAAGCGCCCCGTTTAATATAATTACTGACTTACCATAGGTACCTTTAAATGCATCAAAATTCATTTTGTCCTGGTTAAAACTGAATGTGCCGTTTTTAATCATAAACGGCTTCGGAAAAAGGTCAGATGATAAAGCGATATCTTTTACCACCATAGTTCCCGAATTTGCCAGCTTATCGTAATTGCCCGCAACAGCATCACTTTGTTTACCTTTAAGGTTCAGATTTGCAGTTATCAGGCCGTTAACATTGTAACCTTTAATGCCAAATACCTGGTAAATTTTCCCGATGTCAAGCGTACCGGCTGAGCTGATATTATATTCCAGGTTGTTAAAGTTTTTCAGGTCGGCTTTAAAAGTGAAGGGCTCCCCTTCAAATATAAAAGAAACCGGTTTCATCGTAACTTTTAACCCTTTTAATGACGTGGTGTTGTTATAGATATTGGCATTTATCTGAATATCGTGAATAGGCCGCGGGTAATACTTTGTTTGTACCGACCCGTTTTTCAGGCTTATATTAGCATTGGTTACCGGGAAAATATTTTTCTTCGGCAGGTATTTCCCTTTTGTTTGCAAACCGGCAACAAGCATTCCTGATAAGCTCATGCCATCTACCGGGTAAAACTGTTTAATATCCGCAAGGTTAAAATTAGCCTGTAAGCCCGCATCAAGCGGGAAACCCGGGGCGGCGCTCAACCTTAGATACCCCTTAACATAATTGTTTAAAGCATTTATGTTAAGGTTCTCTACGGAAAAAGAAGTATGCCGGTAGTCGTGGTCCGGGCATGCTGCATCCATGGTAAAGCTGATATTTTTCAATGCCTCCGGCAGCGATGCATATTTAAAATAGCCGCCGGTAAACGATGATTTCAGCCTAAATTCAGGGATACTGGTGATTACCGTATCCCGTTTCCTGATGCCGGTACGCTTAACAGCCGTTTTATATTTTCCCTTTGCCAGTAAGTGCAGGGCGTACCTGCCCTTTAATTTAACTGGTTTTAGGCCAAAAGCACTGCTCCAATTTTCAAGGTCGATCTCGGTATTCACTTTGGCATAAATGTCCGGCGCCTTAACCCCCTTCACCCTTAGTACGGAACTGAAATAATCTTTACCCATATTAAAATACAAGGAATCAAGGTTCAGCTGCAAACTATCGGGATCGAGTCCCGGCAGTTTTGTTTCAAAATTGAGATACAGGTTGCTGACAGGTACCGGTGATTTCTGGTTGTTGATATATCCGTTCCGCACTTTTACGCTCAAATTCAGATCGGGCATAATACTGTCTGCGGCAATGTATTTGCCTGCCAACCGAAGTTGAATATCGCCTGATCCTTTAACGTCAGTTTTTTCGAGCCATTTCAAATACGCCGGCGGCAGGGCGGTAATAATATCATGCAGGTTGCTTTCGCGCGAATCGAATTTAAAATCCATGTCGTAACCGTTCTTCAGAAACCCGAATTTACCTATAAACTGCACAGGCAACTGGTTGATTAGCAGGTCGTTTTTTTGGAAGACGAAGGATAGCGATTTGGTGTTCATTTTTGTCACCAGGTCGGCATTTACCTTTTTCGAGAGGATATAGGCAATGTTGTTATAATAAAAATCGACCGAACCAATCTGGGTATGGGTATAAAGGTCAAAAACATCTTTGCTTAAATCGCCGCTGCCGTTATAATTAAAATCCCTGGCTATAAATTGCATGGGGATCGAGCGGTCGTTATATACCACACGGCTGTCTTCCACCAAAATTTGGTTTATCCCCAGCGAAGCGCTGCCGGTGTCAGCCGGGGAAGCAGGGGTGGTATTTTTTGATTTGTAAACATTATAATTTACATGCCCCGCAGTATCCGCCTGGATATTAATAAAAGCCTTGCTAAGGTATATTTTGTTGATGGTGATTTTTTTTTGAAAAACCGAACTCAGGTCAATACCAAGTGAAACTTCCTTTGCCGCTATCAGGGTGTCTTTTTCAAACGGTGCGCTCCCTTTTAGGGAAAGGTCGTAAAGGGTAAGTGTTAATGACGGAAACCGTTTAAAAAAGGACAGGCCGGTATGCGAAAACGACAGCTGCCCGTTTATGCTGCCGTTTGCCCATTGTTTTATTTTATTGCTGACAGTTTGGGGGAATAAATAAGGCAGGGTGAACAGCAATAAAAGAAAGCCGGCAATGGTAATTCCTGCGATTTTCAGGGTCCTGATTAATATTTTTTTGATGGATAGGCTCATACGTGAATAATATAAGGCAAAATTAACTTTTAAATCTTAAATGATAATTAATTTATGGAAAACCGCCGCCGCCTGCATCTTTTAATCAGAACTAATAAAATTTAAAAAAATGCGTTCTATTTAGTAATATTATAC
>JBIOHE010000569.1:0-2373 GCA_044448725.1 Sphingobacteriales bacterium
ATATAATAACCATATATTCCAAGCCATATGATATTTATTCCACCGGCTACAAAAAGTCCCGTGAGAAGAGAGTCAATCCAGGGGGTTGCCTGCTTTACGATATAGCGTGTCCGCCACCAGAGTAGAATTGACCACATCGTTATTGCTATTGCGATATTGATTGCAGCTTCCTTCGCAGATTCAACGCCGAAATTTTTCACAACCGGATGTAGCATGCCTCCCAGTGCCTTTAACTCTTCGGCGGTAATAACTGATCTACGTGGTGTAACGTATATCAAGAAACAGACCGTCAACATGAAGAACAGGTATTTTATCTGGTTCTGATACCTCCTACCTTCTTTCATCGTTTCGATCCTTTGCCAAATGTAATAGTTGGCGGCAACCAATATTAAACCTACCCCAGTGGCCAACAATACAAATGACCAGGCAAGCAATCCGGCATGCAAGGTGATTCCCATCTGTTGTCTGTAGGCATATATCTCCCGGTCCAGCCAATATCCCGCAAATGGCATCGCGAACAATGAGAAAACTGTTACCATAAAAGTAGTCAAACTTGCTCTGTCGTAATGTGCCCTATCGTTTAGTTGAGTTGAATTAAAGGCACTATATGCTGAGTAAGCCCCTAAAACGGATGACGCAAATACTAAATTTCCAAGAAATCTGTGAACATTAATTGGATTCCATATTGCGCTGTGCAAGAGATGGCGGTAATTTCCCAGAAAATATCCACGGTAATCAATTCCAGCAGGAGACATCATAAATGAGTTCCAGGAATTACCGATCATCATTAAAATCGTTGCTATGAAAACAATCCCAATTCCAAGAGTGGCATGTGACCATCTGAGAAAGGGACTTTTACTTTTATCCCAGGTGATGTAATAGACATAAAATAGAAACGTTAAAATCAAAATCAATAAGACATACAAATTAATGAAAGGATTAAATAAAGCAACGAGGTACCTTGTTAATTTAGAATATAAAGATATGAGTGCAAGGAATAAAACCAAGCCGAAAACTCCCACTACCAAATAGATTCGCATAAAGATTTCTAAAATTTCGTGTGCAAATCTATTGTAAAAAGCATAATTCTCGGACTCCTTTAAAATCATACTGAAAAGTTCAAGCAAGACAATCCAATAAAGTCCCCCGATTAGAAAGCTCGCAAAATATAGATGCTGTTGAGCTAAAACCCATATAATTATGCGACTTTCACTCAACGGATAAGGTAGATTTGGTCTTGGATAGTCAGAGGAGCTTAGTTTTGGCGCTGCCGGCCCGGAAATGGCACCATCAGTTTTGTATTAATATATATCTATCGAATGCTGATCGTCGGGAGACAGGTATACGGCACTAAAACATTGCGGGGGATGGATAAGGACTATTAAAAATGTCACTATAGCGAGACTTACAGTTAGCTGGAATTGCGAAAAGGGTTGTGACATAAAGCAGATTTTTTAAAGAATATGAATAACGGTTGAACGATAAGTCAATCTCCAATAAATTACTCCTTTTGATTTTAAAAAGTAAAGATAAGGATTGCCGATTGGACTCTACATAGTTTTCGATTCTGGCTTAATACTCGATTTCAGGAAGGCATCTCTGCCTTAATGATAAGTAAATCCGATTAGTATGAGAATTTCACATACTCAGCTATTTAGGGAGAAGTTTATATATTTTCGGATTACCCGGAAATCTTCAATATCTTTCGTATATAGGGTGGCCCCGATCTGATTCGTGCTCGTTGCAATCAAAACATCCCGAAAAAGTTGAGAGGATTTGGATTTATATTTCGGCTGGCGTTTATTGATTTTAGCCAGAACCAAGCCGGCTTGGTTCCAGTTTTGGTGGGTGGGAGTAACAACTCGGCCTGTTTTTTCAAAACGTTCCGTAAACTGTTTAACCAGCTTCAGGGAAATATCGTCTATACATCCCGCATAAAGCTCTCCGGAAACTACGGAAGATAAGTAGGTGTGCGGTAGGCTATTTAACAGTTCCTCATACGTATCGCTCTCGGTTCCCTCTCGGATAGCACTAATATAGATATTCGTATCAAAAAGCACCCATTTACCTTGATGAGAAGGCATCGATAACCCTCCCTTTTCCCCGATGAACAAGTTTGTGCAAAGCTTCAGCTAATGCCACTTCATTTGTCGCCATCTCCAGAGCCCTATGAATTGTTTCGGTTTCTGTTTTTGCACCAATAGCTTGCTGAGCTTTTTTTAAGGTTTGAACATCCAACACATAATTTTTACGTTGTAAAGCCTTTTTCATTTTGAACCTCTTCTCAATTTAAACAGCACGTCCATCGAATATCGCTTGCATCTTTTTGTCCCGAAGCTCGCTCGCCGGGGTAACCGTTTCGCGATTCCAAGG
>JBIOHE010000570.1:0-2370 GCA_044448725.1 Sphingobacteriales bacterium
ACCTTCCACTCGTCCTGCAGATAGGCACTGTAGATATATTCGGTCTTCGCGCCGTTATCCACGATAGAGGTCGGAATATCGCTGAGCGGAACGCCCGCGCTGTTCGTCAGCAGCACCTGTGAGGTCGTCTGGCTGATCGAATGATCCGTCTGCAGGAATGCGCCCGCCCGGAGCGTGTGACTGTCGCTGAGCTGGTACGAGCCGTCAGTCTGCCCCGCATACGCGACATTCTGTTTGAATGCGGCCTGCGCCACGCCGGTGAACAGCAGATCACCGAGCGGATCGGGCACGAACGTCAGGCTCGAATATCGGGCGACGAAGGAGCTCTGTACGTTCAATGCGCCCACCGAATGCTGCCAGCTGACGACGCCGAACTGGGTGATCTCGCGCTGGTTTTCGTTGAGATCCTGGCTCGGATACATCGTCTGGCCATTGACCGTCAAGCCGAGCGACGGCTGCTCGCCGTTGAGGTCCGGAATCTGGAATTTGCCCACCGAGCTGCCGATCATCAGCGCCACGCGGTTATGCTCGTCGAGGATGTCCTCGAAGTAGCCAAAGACATGGGATTGCGTCGTGTGGTCGTGGATCGGATTGGTGCTGCCATCGGGGGACTCTATCCCGAGGTCATTGCGCAGAAAATCACCGGAAATAAATATCAGTTAAAAAACAAATATGAGCAAAACGATGTGCTTTTTAAAACATTGAAAACTGAAAAACTTTGGACCTTTATAATTCTTGCCTTTGTACTATTAATTGCCACCTTTAATATAATAGGGGCACTTACCATGCTTATTATCGAAAAGAAAAAAGATGTGCAAACCCTTTCTGCTATGGGGGCTGATGCAAGTTTAATACGAAAAATTTTTATGACCGAGGGTTTGATGATTGTTTTTATTGGGGCATCCATCGGTATTTTAATAGGTTATGGTTTGTGCTTACTGCAACAGCATTTTGGTTTTGTATCGTTTGAAGAGGGCTATATAGTGGATGCCTACCCAATTGAAGTACGCTTTAGCGATTTTGTTTTAATTATGGCAACTGTTTTGTGTACAGGGTTTATAGCAGCTATATATCCGGTACGGGTGTTTACCAAACAAAATCTGTTTCAGGAGAATTGAGTTTAAGCCTGATCTAGTTTTTTCTTCACCTCATCAACTATTCTAAGCACAGCCGGACAAACCAAGGTGTTTTTATAAGTAAGGTCTAAAATTTGGTACATGTTTTTTCTATCGGTATGCGGATACTCTCTACAGGCAGTTGGTCTGTCTTCATAAACGCTGCAATAATTATCATCTCCTAAAAACGGACAAGGAGCTTGCTTCAAAACATAATCCTCATCCTCATCTATCTTTAAATATTTATCAATAAACTCATAGGGTTTCATACGCAGACGTTTTGCCACACGCTCAATGTCTTTTTGGTAAAAAATAGGGCTGGTTGTTTTACAACAATTGGCACAGGTTAAGCAATCTATTTCTTCAAAAGCTTCCTCATGTGCTACATGAAAAACGTCATCGAGATTTCGGAATCTTTTCGATTTTAATTTATTTAAGAAGGCTTTGTTAGCGGCACTTTGCGATTTAGCTTTACCGAAAAAGGAGGGTAAATTCATTTACTTTTTTACAATTACAAAAACATCCTCGTTATCCCTTTTCATCAAATAAGTTTCGCGGGCAAATTTTTCTAAGCTTTTTTGGTTGGTGTGTAGTTCTTCAATTGCCTGATTATTGGCTATAATTTCCTGAAGATAATAATTGCGTTCTTTCTCTAGTTTTAAAACTTGCTGTCTTAAATCGTATTGAGTAAAAATATCGTTTCTGTCAAAAAAGGTAAGCCATACTGTTAAACCAACAATGGTTAACATATACTTATTAGTTATAACAGAAAATATTTTCTTAAACATGCTACAAAGATACTGGCTTAAGAGGTCATTAAAGAAATAAAAGCGCTTTGTTTATGAATAATGTACTGTTAAAAAGCGGTTTTTAACTTAACTTCTGTGTTTTGGCAGGCCGATAGGTTATCAATAGCGGCATCTATTTTCTTTATCCAGCTTATTTGTTCATCATGAGCCATAGAAAAATTAGTTTCATCATCGTACTTATCTTGGAATGCATCCATTTCGGCATCAATTATTTTGTGTACCGAATCTAATTTATGCTGTGCATCTTCCTCATTATGTACTTTTATTTCGGAGAGTTGTTTCCTTAACTTTCGGGCATAAAGTTCTACAATATCAAAATGCTTTTGCTCGTGTGCTAATAAAGCATCATCAATCCAGTTGCTTTTCCATGAATCTTTAGGATAAAAAAGAGCCTTAACGGTTACTATAATACTTCCGGATGATGTTTTAGATACATTTCTATACAT
>JBIOHE010000571.1:0-2368 GCA_044448725.1 Sphingobacteriales bacterium
CGTCCGCTTTGATGATAAAGACGGCAAACCCAGCTACGAACGCTTCGCCACAGGTTGGCTGCAAGATGGCAAACCATGGGGCCGCCCGGTTGATATACTACAGCTAAAAGATGGTTCGATATTAGTTTCGGATGATTTTGGGAATAAGGTTTTCAGGATTACTTATGATGGGAAATAGAAATCAGAATCAAGAACCAAGAGTCAAGATGGATTTGTCTTGATTCTAGCATCTTGCTTCTTTTATCTATTTAAGACAAAATCCCCGCAATTGTAGCCGATAGATAAGAAGCCAACGTGCCACACATCAGCGCTTTAAAGCCCAGTTTGGCAAGGTCTTTCCTTCTATCCGGGGCCAGCTCACCAATACCCCCAACCTGTATGGCAATCGAGCTAAAATTAGCAAACCCGCAAAGCGCAAAGGTGGTAATGATAATGGCTTTGGGAGATAAAGTATGTTCAGCAATCATTGGTGATAATCTGCTGTAAGCTACAAATTCATTAATCACAAGCTTAGTCCCCAGCAACGAACCTACCGAATGTATTTCGCTATGCGGCACGCCCATGGCCCAGGCAAAAACCGAAAACACCGAACCAAAAATTGAATCGAGTGTAAAATTGGTTAGGTTGATGCCTATAAAATCAAGGTTCATACCGGTCATAGCCAGTAGCACGCCAATCTTTATCAGTATCGCATTTACAAGGGCTATCAGGGCAATAAAACCAATCAGCATAGCAATCACATTCAATGAAACCTTCAAACCATCCGAGGCCCCATGCGATATAGCATCTAACAAATTGGCATGTGTTTTCTTTATTTCAAGTGTAACAGCCCCTTTAGTTGCCGACTCTTCAGTTTCGGGCCAAACAATTTTCGCAATTACCAGCGATGCAGGCGCTGCCATTATACTGGCTGCAAGTAAGTACGATGCCGGCACCCCCATGCCTATATAAACCGCCATTACCCCACCAGCAATACACGCCATACTGCCGCGCATCCTGGCCAGTAACTCACTCATGGTCATAGTTGAAATATAAGGGCGTATCATAATCTGCGCCTCTACCTGCCCAACAAAGGTTGAGGCCACGTTTGATAGCGCCTCACTACCACTTACATGCATTAAAAAGTGAACTATCCGCGCAAAAAACGAAACAATAATCTGCATTAACCCAATGTGGTACGCAATACTAACCAGCACCGATACAAAAATGATGGTCGGCATTATTCTGAACATAAAAAGAAAACTATAATGGTCGCCGAAAATGGGATGCAACAAGTCCGGCCTCATCAACCCGCCAAACACAAACTCCCCCCCCTGGTTAGCCATTTCCAATAACCTGGTAATCCATTTTCCCACCGTTGCAAAAACCGTTTGCCCGGTTGTGGTTTTCAATATAAAAAGCGCCAGCCCCAATTGCAATGCCAGGCCGCTAAATACCGTACGCAGGTTAATGGCCTTACGGTTGTTGCTCATCAATACAGCTATGCCCAAAATAAGCACAACACCTATTAGTCCCGTAAAACGCTCCATGTATTGTTTAAATTAATTCCGTCAAACATAAACTTATTAAGTTGTTTGACATAAGCGGTGGTAAAAATCAAGGGATCAAGCCAACCCGATAATATGCATAGAATACTATTGCTTTTATGCAATCCGTACTCACTTACCAAAGTAATGCCCCATGGCAGAAACAACTTCTACAATTACGGTTTTCCGGTTTACTGAATAAATAAGACGGTCTTTTTGATTTATGCGCCTTGACCAAAACCCCAAAAGATTATACTTTAATTGTTCAGGTTGCCCGGTGCCGGTGTACGGGTGTTCGGATAATTCCCGTAATATTTTTCCAATTTTAGCTATAGATGCCTTATTGCCCGACTTTTTGTGGTTGGCAATATCTGCTTTAGCAATTTCAGAAACTATAACCCTAAACTGCCCCATACGTTTTTTGGGTCTATTTCTGTATATTTTCCTTCTTTAATCTGCTTTTCCGATTCCTTTATTTTCTTTACAAACTTAGCATCATAGTGGCCTTTTTCTTCCACTACCTCCACAACTTTCTTCCCTTTTGTATTAAAAAAATCAATCAGTTCCAAAAGCGTTTTTCCCGCTTTCTTTTTCTCATCAATTTTAATTGTTATTGTAGTCATACCTCATTGTTTACACAGTAAAAATACGAAAACCCGACCGCAAACACAAAAGCCTGTTGTGCAATCAACAATAGCAGCAACGCATAACTATTCCAAATATCAAAAAACATCAATTGTATTTTGCATACACCAACGAATTTACTTTAAAAGGAGAGTGATTGTTCTGACCACAAAAATTCTACGATGCCGACTTGCGTTTATTCAGCTCATCCCTTATAC
>JBIOHE010000572.1:0-2368 GCA_044448725.1 Sphingobacteriales bacterium
GTGGTAAAAGATTATGACGGGGATGGCAAGGCGGACATCCTGCTGGGCGGAAACTTTTACCAGTCGAAACCGGAAGTGGGGATTTATGATGCCAGCTATGGCTTGCTGCTCAAAGGGGATGGGAAGGGCGGCTTTAAAGCGGTTAAGCCTCAAAACAGCGGCATTGTTGTTAAAGGCGCGGTACGTGATATTGCAGAGATCAAAGCCGGAAAAAAAAGGCTGCTGATTTTTGCTAAAAATAATGATAAAACGGAAATATTAAATTTTAAATGAGGTTTGATTAATTATGAGATGTTTTAAATGGATGTTTTTTGTTATAATTCTGATTTCTGTATTTGCTTGTAATTCAGATGAAAGAAAATATGATAGGTTAGTTAAGGAAGAGCTTTCGCGCGGAATCCGCAAAGACAGCATATTTATGGGGATAAAATTAGGAATGACGCAAAAGGAGTTTTATACCCACTGCTGGAACATGAATAAAAAAGGAATTTTTGTTGACGGGGCTAATAGTATGACTGTTTTATACAAACTCAATAAAGAGTTAAAGTATCCGGCTTCCATGAACTTTTTCCCAGCTTTCCAGCAGGATAAGATATACAAAATGAGGGCTATGTTCGGCTATGATGCGTTTGCTCCCTGGAATAAACACCTGTTTGCTGATAGTTTGCAATTAGATGTATTACGCCTGTTTAAAAAGTGGTACAAGGATAGCAATTTTATTTCTATGACAGACCCGGTTAAAGGAACCATATATGTGCAGGTAGATGGCAACCGGAGAATCATCATCGGCAAGTACGATGATGCACATGTAAAAGTTGATTACACGGATTTGCTGGTAGAAAAAAAGCTCACTAAATAACATGAATTATTCTTTAACCATAAAAAATATCCGAAACATAGTATTTGATAGGCGCTATTATATTGTATTCCTCTTGCTTGTTTTATCAGGTTGTCACAAAAAAGAGGAGGCGAAAGAAAAGACGCTTTTTGAACTTTTAGGTTCAGATATTACACATATCGACTTTGTTAACCAATTATCTTACAATAACGATTTCAATATTTTCACTTACCGCAATTTCTATAATGGCGGCGGGGTAGCCATAGGAGATATCAACAACGATGGCTTACCTGATATTTTTTTAGTCGGCAATATGGTGCCCAGTCGCCTCTACTTAAACAAAGGCAACTTTCAATTTGAAGATATAACAGAAAAATCCGGAATAAATAAATTGGGGAAGTGGTCAACCGGGGTTACTATGGCCGACGTAAACGGTGATGGTTTGCTGGACATTTATGTTTGCAACAGCGGGGATATTAAAGGCGATAATAAACAGAATGAATTGTATATCAACAATGGTGATCTCACCTTTACAGAACGGGCTAAAGAATATGGCATTGCGGTAAACGGATATTCAACACACGCCGTGTTTTTTGATTATGACCATGATGGCGATATGGATCTTTTTATACTTAGCAATTCTTTTAAGGCTATTGGCAGTTTCAACCTCCAGAGTAATGAAAGAAATATAAGGGACCAGTTAGGAGGGCAAAAACTATTCCGGAATGATGGCGGTCATTTTACAGATGTAAGTAAACAGGCAGGCATTTATGGCAGTGTTATCGGGTTTGGACTGGGGGTAAGCGTAGGGGATGTAAACGGTGACGGCTGGGACGATATATATGTATCCAATGACTTTTTTGAGCGCGATTATTTATACATTAATAACAAAGACGGAACCTTTAAAGAGTCACTTGAAGATCAGATGAAAAGTATCAGCAACGCCTCGATGGGAGCAGACTTGGCCGATATCAATAATGACGGGTATCCTGATATTTTTACTACCGATATGCTCCCTGAAAATGAAGCAAGGCTTAAAACAAACACAACTTTTGAGAATTGGGATAAATACCAGCTTGATTTGAAATATGATTATTATCATCAGTTTACCAGAAATACGTTTCAGTTAAATAATGGTAATGGTACATTCAGCGAAATAGGCCGGCTAGCAGGCGTACATGCCACCGACTGGAGCTGGGGCGCTTTGATTACCGACCTGGATAATGACGGGTTTAAGGATATTTTTGTTAGCAATGGTATTTATAAAGATTTAACTAATCAGGATTATATTCAACACATATCAAACCGGGATGTGATGAGAGGTGCTTTGACAAGTAACGGCATGAATTACAAGAAACTTATAGATAGTATGCCGTCGCAGGCGATCCCGAACTATGCTTTCCATAACAACGGGGACCTGACATTTACCAATAAAGCGAAAGAGTGGGGCCTGGACCAGGCAAGTTTTTCAAACGGATCGGCTTACGGGGACCTGAATAATGATGGGGCGCTTGACCTGGTGGTGAACAA
>JBIOHE010000573.1:0-2365 GCA_044448725.1 Sphingobacteriales bacterium
GATGCGGCCCGCATAGATGAACCTGAAGGATTGCTGGATACAAAAGCAAAGCGGCAGGAAGTGTGGGATAAGGTAAAATTGGGCGGACGAAACACCAATTACAACCAAACCCTTTCGGTAAATTATAACATACCCATCAATAAACTGCCGGCCTTTGATTTTATTACCGCTTCGGCGGGTTATGCCTCTACTTATAACTGGACAGCGTTGCCCTGGCAGTTGTCGCAAAACCCGGCTGATTCGGCGAGGGGAGTTTTAGTGCAGAACACGCTGGGAAATATCATCAGCAACACGCAAAACGACCGGGCCAAAGCGGACTTTAATATTCGTAAACTGTATGACAAAATACCCTTCCTGAAAACCTATAATTCGCCTAACCCGAATGCCGGTGATAAAAAAGAGAATGACAAAAAGCGCGACGCTGTTAGAAAAGCGCGTGATAAAATAAAAGCGGAAATTACCGCTCTGAAAGAAAAGCGTGAAAAAATAAAATCTGATTTGCAGGATGCGAAAGATGCAGCCAAAGATGATACCACGGATGCATCCGCCAACAAGGTGGTAAAACTGAAAAACGATTTAAAGGCCAACCGGAAGGCCATCCGGATGAAGAGGATTGATTTGCGGAACAAGCAATACCCATCTGACCCCTTCATTTCGATTGCATTGCGGCCTTTACTGATGCTGAAAAAGGTAACGGTAGAATACAAACAGAACAAAAGCACCACCATGCCCGGTTTTGAGGGATATAGCCGCATATTGGGTGTAGATTATAAAACCAATTCACCCGGTTATGCCTTTGCTTTTGGCTGGCAGCCCGGCGATAATTTATTTAAGGTGAACAAGCAGCAACGGGATAATTGGTTAAACTCCGGGGCCTCTAAGGGTTGGCTGAGTACCGATACTTTATTGAATCAACCCTTTACCCAAAACCGTTCCGACCGGGTGGACCTGACGGGTACAATTGAGCCCTATCCTGATTTGAAACTGGATATTACGCTGTACAGGGATAACTCTCTTAACCATACCGAATTTTTTAAATACCTGACCGATTCAATAACCGGTAACCTGGTAGGCCCTTATCACCTCAACCCGATAGATATGGGTACCTACACCATCTCGTATCTGCCGATAAAGACGATGTTTGCTAAAATTGATGCCCAGGGGTATTCGGCCACCTATGCGCGGTTTGAAAATGCCAGGTCCGTTATTTCAAATCGTCTTGCTAAACAGAATCCCAATAGTCGCCCCGGTCAACATGCTTTTAATCCCAGCGATACCACTTTTAATACAAATTATGCAGATGGTTACGGGCCTTTGCAGCAGGATGTGCTTATCACCTCTTTCCTTGCGGCCTATTCCAAGCGCGACCCCGGCAAGATTAGCCTGAATCCCTTTAACACCTTCCCAATGCCCAACTGGCGGCTTTCTTATAACGGTTTGTCCAAATTCAAATGGGCGCAAAAATATTTCAGCAACATCACCTTAACGCATGGATACAACTCCACGCTAACTATGAGTAGTTTCCAGACGAATTTATCCTATATGGGTGATGGCACGATTTTTAAACCCAGGGCAAAGGATACTCTCAGTGGTAACTTCATTTCTCTTTACAACATGCCAAGCGTAATCATCAGTGAACAGTTTGCGCCTTTAATAGGCATTGATATGACCTTTAAAAACAACGTAACGGCCAAGTTTGATTTTAAGATGAGCCGCACACTGACCATGAGTTTCGCCGATTTCCAGATGATAGAACTGAACTCAAAACAGTTTACCATAGGTGCAGGTTATAAAATCAAAGGGTTGAAATTGCCCTTTAAAATGCCGGGAACCGGTAAAAAAATACGTCTGGATAACGACCTCAACTTCCGCTTTGACTTTAGCTACCGCGATAATGTTGCCATTAACCACCGGATAGACCAGGGCCCGCCCGAAATAACCCAGGGTGCGACGACTATTACCATACAGCCAAGCATCGACTATGTAGTGAACAAGCAGCTAAGCGTTAAACTGTTCTTTGATGAAACCAATACGGTGCCTAAAATATCTTCGAGTTATCCCACTACCAACATAAAATCAGGGATTACCTTCAGGTTCAATTTGGCGCAATAAGTAGGCGGCCCCTCTAAATCTCCCGCCGCGGCGGGGAGACTTGAAGTAGGAGTCGAACATTTATTTCCGAAACATGAGTTGTTTGTTATTTTCGCATCAATTAAAAACAAAACCAAGCATCATGAATTTTCCGGCAGATTTGAAATACAGCAAAGAGCACGAATGGGTTCGTATTGACGGCAATAAGGGAACCGTTGGCATCACCGATTTTGCACAAAAAGAACTGGGCGATATCGTTTACGTGGAAATAGAA
>JBIOHE010000574.1:0-2355 GCA_044448725.1 Sphingobacteriales bacterium
ATAAGTAAAGTTATTAATTATTTATAACAATTTTATTATTAGTAACATTAGCGTTACAAATAGCCACCTGCTGCGCAACTTTTTTGGCCATATCAACAAAGGCATTGGCTAAAATACCGTCATCATCCAAAACAATTGGTTTCCCGGCATCGCCCGATTCGCTGATGCTTTTTACCAGTGGGATTTCTCCTAAAAAGGGCACTTCCAGCTGGTCGGCAAGCTTTTTGCCGCCACCCTGTCCAAAAATATAATATTTGTTTTCAGGCAATTCAGCCGGAGTGAAATACGACATATTTTCAACTATACCCAACAACGGTACGTTAATGGCATTCATCATAAACATGCCGATACCTTTTTTAGCATCAGCAAGGGCTACATTTTGCGGCGTGGTAACAATTACGGCGCCGGTTACCGGGAATGTTTGCGTAACAGTAATGTGTATGTCGCCTGTGCCGGGCGGAAGGTCAACTACCAGATAATCCAGTTCACCCCAGTCGGCATCGTTAAAAAGTTGCTTAACCGCAGTCGAAACCATTGGCCCGCGCCACGGCACAGGCTGATTGGGGTCTGTAAAAAAACCTATCGACAAAAGCTTTATACCGTATTTTTCAATGGGCAGAATGCGGCTTTTGCCGTCAACATCCCTTGCTTTTGGCCGTTCGCCTTCCAAACCAAACATAATAGGGATAGACGGCCCGTAAATATCCGCATCAATCAAACCTACCTTTGCACCAGTTTTCGCCAGGCCAAGGGCCAGGTTTACCGCTACCGTTGATTTACCCACACCGCCTTTACCCGAAGCTACGGCGATGATGTTTTTAACCCCCGGCACCCCGGTGTTTTTTTGCGTGGTTACTTTTGCGGTCATATCAATATGCACAATCGCTTCCTTGCTTACAAAATACATTATCGCATTGCGGCAGGCATTTTCAATCATCGCCTTTAAAGGGCAGGCCGGCGTTGTTAATATAACCGAGAAGCTAACATGATTGCCATCTATATGGACATTCTGGATCATGTTTAAGGTAACCAGGTCTTTTTTTAAATCAGGTTCCTCAACATTGCTAAGCGCCTCTAAAACTTGTTCTTTGGTGATAATCATAATTTATTGTATAAAACGCAATAATACCACCCGCAAAACTACCTAAAACAGGCCGGAATAATGTCATTGAAATGATAAAATGGGTGCAAATTTGTCTGAACCTTGATTAAACTGATTGTATTGATTTTTATGATTTTCACTGACAGGAATCATGGCAAAGTCTGTGAAATCAAAAAAATCAGTTTAATCTGTGGTTCAGACAATAAGTAGCAAAGAGGGTAATATCCTCTGGCTTAAACCGCTTTATGCTGTTTATGATAAGTTATGTACGAAACTGCGAGCAATACTAAAAATATCACAGGTGCAAACCGTACAGGGGCAGGGTCGCCGGAAAAAGAGTGCGCAATAAAGGCCGAAACAAAAGTAATGGTAAAGCCGGCGTAGGCCCACTCTTTTATACGTGGAGAAAGCGGCAGCAGCAGTAAAGCCGCACCTATGAATTTAGCAATGGCAAGTTCGATCCTGAAATAATCAGGGAAGCCGAGGTGCTGAAACGCCTGCTCCATTTTTTCAGCGGTTAAATAGGCGTAGCCAGAGAATGTCATCATTAACGCTACAATAGCGGTTGTAATCCAGTAAGTTATTTTTACAGTTTTCATTATTTTGTTTTTTTATGCAAAAATAACTACCTTTACTATCAAAAGCATAGTACTATCCAAAAGGATAGCGCTATCCTTTTGGATACTCAATCATTGCTATGGAAACTCTTGTTGAAAACGAAGTGCATGCCCCGGAAGCATGCGAAATGCTTACCCCTGAAGCATGTGCAGCCAGTGTAATGGCCGTAAGAGATGCCCTTTACGTGTTAAATGGGAAATGGAAACTGCCGCTGATTGTTGCGTTAAGCAACGGGCCAAAGCGATTTAATGACATACAACGGACATTGGGCGGTATCACGCCAAAAATACTATCGAAAGAGTTAAGGGAACTTGAACTGAATGAATTTGTGGAGCGTAAGGTATTTCCAACCACGCCGGTAAGTGTGATCTATGAACTCACCTCTTACAGCAGGTCGCTGGATAAAGTTTTAGCCGAGCTAAAGAACTGGGGGATGCAGCACCGACAAAGGATAACGGCCAGCCGGCGTTCGGCATAGGTATTCTTCTCAAATTTAACAGGTTTTTATCTTTTTTCTTTTATGTCTGACCGCTAATTTAATGGTTCTATGACGGTTTGCGTGAGTTAGCCTTTTTTATAGAGCCTTCGGCTCGAAACATTTTGTAGCAACGGGTTTTAACCCGTTGTTACATGAA
>JBIOHE010000575.1:0-2325 GCA_044448725.1 Sphingobacteriales bacterium
GACAAGTTTTTATTGTTTTTAGACAGCTTCTAAGTTTCTTTGAAAATCTTTTTCTACTATCAAGCCATAACTGTAGCATTTTACCTTTCGTACCCGTATTGATTAAAAATTGCAAGCGATGAAGAAGTTTTTATTTGCAGCTTTCCTGATGGTAAGTATAGTGGCGTGTAAAAAGGGTGGTAGCATTTCACCTGCCCTTTTTGGTAAATGGGAAGTGACGAGGACTTACGGAGGGTTTATTATTCCCCCGGATTCTACCTATAAACCGGGCAACGGCAATATTCTGCAATTTAACGCCGACAGTACCTATGCACGCTTTGCCAAAGGACAGCAAACAGGGCAGGGTGTTTTTCACATAATAAAAAACGGCTTCAAGAATAATCAAACAAGTTATGATGAGATTTATTTTGATGGCGATTCTTCTTTCAGGTCAATCATTACTTTGAACAATGATCTGCTTACTCTAAAACCATTAATACCGGATATCAGCGCGACCGACTATCAGAAAATTCAGAATTAAGTTTCAACGATTAAGATTTGACAACTTTTAAAAAGTTGTCAAATCTTTTAGACGACCAAAACTCTCAGAATTTGCGTTAAAATCGTTATATTTGTTTTAACCCAACACCGCTTTCCAAATGAATTTTATTTATTTAGAGGACTACAAAAAACACCCGGATGCTAAAATAAACCCGGTACTGCTGTGGGAGTATGACCTGTCTGATTTCGATTTCCAGCAAATGAGAGATATTGTGGTACAAAGGGTAATTGAAAGGGGTTGGCCCAGTGATTGGTGGGCTGCACTTAACCTGTATGGCGAAAATGGCGTTAAAGAGGCAATAAAAGCGATACCTTATCTTAATGATAAAGATATGAACTTTGTCAGCCTGGCTTTTGAAATCCCTTTATCAAAAATGAAATGTTACATAAAGAAACAGTCGCGGCTGTTATATGGTGGTTTTTGATTTATAGTTTAGTTTACCCGCACATCTCCCAAATCTTCACGGCCTCAACAGCCTGTTTTACATCATGCACCCTTATTATATTAGCGCCCTTGGTTAATGCTATGGTATTTAAAACGCTGGTGCCGTTCAGGGCTTCTTCCGGGCTTATGCCAAGCTGTCCGTAAATCATTTTTTTGCGGGATACCCCAACAAGTATTGGCAATTGCAGCAGGTTGAAATCCTGCAGACGGTTCATTAAGGCATAGCTTTGTTCGGCCTTTTTAGCAAAACCAAAGCCGGGGTCAATAATTACATCATGCACACCAAGCTGTTTTAGCTGATAATACTTATCAGTAAAATAGTCATAAACTTCGGTAAACACATCTTCATAATGCGCCATTTGGTTCATGTTCTGCGGCGTGCCTTTCGTATGCATTAAAATGTAGGGCGCCTGTAGCCGGGCGACAGTCGCAAACATAGCCTCATCCAGCTGCCCGCCCGAAATATCGTTAATGATATGCCCCCCGGCCTTTATCGCAGCCTCCGCTACCTTTGAGCGAAAGGTGTCTATCGACAAAAAAGCCTCCGGGAAACGGTCCGCTATGGCTTCCACTACGGGTAGCAGGCGGTCGCATTCTTCCTGTACAGAAATATCATCCGCGCCGGGGCGTGAAGAGTAAGCGCCGAGGTCTAAAAACGTTGCACCCTCGTTCAGCATTTTTTCGGCTTGTGACAGCGCTTCATCGATACCCTGCATCCTGCTTCCTGCAAAAAAGGAATCTGGCGTAAGGTTAATTATACCCATAACTTTGGGACTGCTTAAATCAATCAGCCATCCGCCTGCATTTAAGGTTGCCTTTTTCTGAAAAAATGTATCTTTAGCCATTGATTGTTGTAATCAACAGACTTACGAAGTTTTCAAAACTTCGTAAGTCTTTGTATAACTTTACAACATTACAACTTCTATCAAGTAAATGGAAACAAAATTCAATAATAAACCCGCCCGGCATACCGCAGGGCACCAAAAACAAGAAACATGCAAGTAATTAAAAAAACAGTAGATCTCGGCGGTGGACGTATCGTAGAGATCGAGACAGGCCGCCTCGCCAAACAGGCCGACGGTTCTGTAGTGGTGAAGTATGGCAATACCATGCTCCTCGCCACTGTGTGTGCAGACATCGAGGCCAAAGAAGGCGTTGACTTCATGCCACTGACCATCGAGTACAATGAGAAATTCGCAGCAGCGGGCAAATTCCCCGGGGGCTTCTTCAAGCGTGAAGCAAGGCCCAGCGAAGTCGAGATACTCACATCGCGCCTCGTGGACAGGGCGCTCCGTCCGCTATTCCCCGATGACTACCATGCCAACGTGGTCGTACAGATC
>JBIOHE010000576.1:0-2321 GCA_044448725.1 Sphingobacteriales bacterium
AACACAATCCTCTCGGGCTTTTCATTTTGGGCACAGGTAGTTTTTCGTACAGTTTTGTATTGATATTAATTTTGAAAATGGCGTCGATATCGCTGGCCGCAACTAACAAAATGGAATCATTTAATGCAACGATTCCACCAAGCGATTTTGATTCACTGCTTAAGTCCAGGTAAAAGACACGGCTTTTATACAGTAATTCATAGGCATAAACTTTGTCAATATCAGTTATTGCAATTGCTTTTCGCATCATTGAAAAGCCGGTACTTTTATTTCTGTAATTAAAAGAAGTGATTCCTTTTGGTGCGTCAATCTTTGCGTTCGCTAAGCCTGCCAGGATGTTTTTGCTCTCTACCTCCCCTTTTTCATTGACCTCTGCTATTGCTCCGTCTCTATCCTTTGCTATGGCTGAAGATGTTTTACCCAAATCAGTAACATACAGTGAACCCATTACGTTGCAGATGCCGGCAGGGTGGCTAAACCCTTTTATTTTCTCTGTTTTTCTTGTTTGGCTTGCACTGAGGCCGGCCAAAATGCAAATCGCGAAAATTATTTTTTTCATAAGGCATTCACTTTTTTATGTACCGCGTTATCACCGCAATTTGTTCCGTTGACTTTCCGTTTAACGATACCGGCATAATACAACATTCTACTTTACCATTGGAATAAACCCGCGTCGGAAATCTCTGATGGTCGGTTTTTTTTGAAACCATAAAGGGTTCAAGGTAGCGGGTTTCAATTTTTTGAAAACCGTTCGCCAGCAGCTTTTGAACAGTGTCATTAGCAGTTTTCGGGTTCACGTCCGCTGCATATAAATCGCAGGTGCTGTCGGCAGAAAAATAAAAGAAAATCTTCTGCCCGTTACATTTAAAAGCCAGTGAGCTGCCATAATTTCCAACCATATCACATACCTTTTTAAATTCTAAAAGTTGGGCCCTTGTTTGGCCCAGATAGCCCTGGCTGAAGGAGAAGGTTATGCTGAGCAAAAGAAGTAAACAAACTAGAAGTCCTTTCATGGTTCCTTTAAACGTCAAATGCAAATTAAAATTTTTGTTTGCTCAAACCCGCCCGCTGCTTATTTATTTTTTGCATAACATCGCCTAATGTTCTGCCCTGCGAAAATAGCCTCTTAAAAAATCTTCATCATTCTCATCTTTAAATGCTTTAATTTTGCAGTACAAATACCCCGGTCATGAAAAGCTTTGATACCCTTACGGAAGCCATCAACGATTTAAAGAAGAGGGGATATAACCTGGACTTTAATATCCGTGACACCGTCGTTGAGTGCATTGAAACAGGTACTCAACTTTCAGCCAATGAATTTGAAATTACAGAGGTGCACCGGTTTGAGGGCGATACAGACCCCGGGGACGAACTGGTCCTTTATGCCATTGAATCAAAATCCGGTCTGAAGGGAACAATTGTCAACGCCTTTGGGCCTTATGCTAATTCCATTTCCGATGAGCTGATTGCCAAACTCGGCTTTCATAAAGACAGTGCAAACTAGATTTCTGAAGCTCAGTTTCCGGGCCGGTTTCTTCAAATAATCTTATGTTTGGCGCAATTTAAAATATGCAGCCTCCCCTTCAGAACGTTTCTCCCTTTTTGAAAGTGTTCGTACTCTTTTCACTGGTTATGTTATGTGCATTAGGAATGTTTGGAATTGGTGAAATTTGCCTGCAGTCCCTTTTCGGGGTTAGTGAGCCTGATAAATTTCTGAATTCCCCGGCGCTTCAGGGTCAGAATGTAAGAGCTGCCTTGTTTATGCAGGGCATGGTTTCTTCCCTTGGGATGTTCTTTGTGCCGGCTGCGATTTTCTGTGTTCTTGTTTCTGGCAGGGTTTGGCCAACTTTAAAAATGAACGTACTTCCTTCTTTTAAATTTTTTGTCATTGCTGTTGTGGGGATGCTTGCGGCGGGTTTGTTTATCCAGTTTTTAGTAGATATCAATTCAAGAATTCCCCTGCCTGAATGGCTTAAACCATGGGTGGAAAACCAGGCCGCCAACGAAAAATTACTGGAAGTGTTTTTCAGCGGCAAATCCATGCTTCATTTGCTTTTATTGGTTTTTGTAATTGGGATACTTCCTGCTCTATCAGAGGAAATGATGTTCAGAGGAGTCTTACAACCGGAACTGGCCAAAACCTCGCTGGGCAATTATGGTTCTATAATAATGGTTGGTTTGGTGTTTAGCCTGGTACATTTTGAATTTGATTTTTTTCTGGCACGTTGGCTCATGGGTATTTTTTTAGGTCTTTTATTTTTTACTTCGCAAAGCCTGTGGGTCTCCATCACTGGTCATTTCTTCAACAACTTTGTTATTAT
>JBIOHE010000577.1:0-2321 GCA_044448725.1 Sphingobacteriales bacterium
CTCTTTGATGGGGTCTGCAATCTTTGTAATAGCCTTGTAAACTGGATTATCGACCACGATAACAACAACCAATTTATGTTTGCCACACTTCAATCCGCTTATGGAAAGGAGATTGTAAAAGATTACACACTCAAAGGGAATTACCTAGATACCGTTATTTTGCTGGATGAAAACAAGGTTTTTCTTCGCTCCGCTGCCGTATTGAAGATATTTAGAGCTTTAGGCTATCCTTACAAATTGGTTTATGGAACGGTTATTGTGCCTTCATTTTTGCGCGATGTAGTGTATAACTTCATAGCAGCCAACCGGTATAAATGGTTTGGTAAAAGGGATATATGCCGGGTTCCAACGCCGGAATTAAAAGCAAAATTCCTGGAATAAAATGCGAAAACTTTTTTTCATTATTTTAGTCTTAATTCTTACATGTGCTGGTGGTTTCGCATGGTGGATATTTTTAGCCCCCAATATTAACAGCGAAAAGAAAGTCTCAATAAAAATTCGTACCGGTTCTACTTACGATGAGGTTGTTAGTCTTTTAAGTGATAACAACATTTTAAAAGACGAATTCAGTTTCTCCATTGTTAGCCGGTTAAAACACTATCCTGAGCAGGTAAGAGCCGGTTATTACGTTTTTAACCGGAATATGAACAACCGGCAAATAGTTAATATGCTCAGGCTTGGCTTACAAACGCCCGTTACATTGGTTATCTATAACATCAGGACCAAGGAGGAATTTGCCGGGCTAATAGGAAGAACCATTGAAATTGATTCAGCTAAGTTTTTAAGCCTTTTGGATAGCACTAAGTTTTGTAGAGGATATGGCCTGGATACAAATAACATTCTTACCCGCATCCAGATGGACAATTACGAATTTTACTGGAATACCCACCCCAATAAATTTTTTGAAAAAATTGATTCAGCCTATTCCCATTTTTGGAATGATGAGAGAAGAGCAAAGGCGCAAAGCATTCATTTAACTCCAACGGAAGTGACAATACTTGCCTCCATCGTTGAAAAAGAAGTGATGCGGGATAAAGAATTGCCGACAGTAGCCGGGGTTTACCTGAATCGACTTAAAATTGGAATGCCCTTGCAGGCCGACCCCACGCTGGTTTTCGCCTTAAGGGATTTCGATGCCAGGAGGGTTACCTCCTACCACAAGGAATATGACTCTCCTTATAACACCTACAAATATGCGGGGCTTCCTCCCGGACCGGTTTGCATACCTCGTAAAAAGTCAATTGAAGCCGTGTTAAATGCCGAGCAGCATGATTTCCTTTATTTCTGTGCAAACCCGGATTTAAGTGGGTATTCAATTTTCTCAAAAACGTATGAAGAGCAGATGAAAACAGCAGCCCAATACCGGAAAAAACTGGATGAAATGCATGTGCACTGAACCTACTTCCGGTTCTCTTTGATTTCCTCCATTTCCTTCTTTTCAATTTTGCGCTCCATTTTCTGTATTTTAGGATCGCATGGGCTATCTTTAAATACGAGGACTTTCACCGTACGCATTCCGAAAATGCCACCGGTAATACCGGTTACCAGCATATCCCAGAAATTAAAACAAGATTTTACCTGGAAACCACACTGTGTAGGTGTAGGCGGGGTAGAATTCTGACCTAAGGACAAGGCCCCCCATAAAAGATACATTTGCTTTGTTTTTGAATATTTGACAGATTCTCCTTTCCCAATTGGGCCATTACCAACTGTTGTTCTGTTTACAAAACACGAATTAAGAGAAAAGAGAATGAAAATAATAACAAGTGATTGCAGGATGGTTTTCATATCAGAATTTTGGCCAAAACTATTAAATATTGTGCCAAAAAAGATTGACTTGTTGTTGATACTTGCTAAAACTGGTTAACTGGTAAAAGAAAACTTCTCTGAACTACTGAATTAGCAAATATATTGCACGTAAATTGTATGCTATGTTTACCTATGAACACAAGCTCAGAGTCCGATATGGTGATACCGACCAGATGGGATATGTTTATTATGGAAATTACGGTTATTACTATGAGCAGGCCCGGGCAGAAGCAATACGTTCCCTGGGAATTACTTATAAGGAAATCGAGGCTTCCGGAACGATAATGCCTATTACACGGATGAACATCAAATATATTCAACCGGCGTTATATGATGAATTGTTGACTATAAAAACCGTTGTGCCGCACGTTCCAAACAGAATTATACTTTTTTTATACGAGGTGTTTAATGAAAAGGGAGTGCTCATCAACGAAGGCGAAACTCATCTTGTTTTTGCCGACATCAATTCAAAAAAAATCAAAACTGTACCCTCTATTGTGCTTGATAAATTC
>JBIOHE010000578.1:0-2316 GCA_044448725.1 Sphingobacteriales bacterium
CAAAGAACGAAAATAAAAGTGTAACCTATGTTGTGCTACACAAGCCACTGTTAGGCGCCCCCATGGGGGCAGGCCCGCTTCGCGGGGGGCATTTTCTTAACGGTGGACTAAAAGTGTAACATATGTCATGCTATATAACAATTAGTCATTAGGGCATTTTTGTAACAAACATCTCAATGACTAATGACCAATGACACCTAAAGGTCATTCAACAGATCCAGTTTTTTGTGGTTGTATTCTTCCTGCGAGATAAGGCCGTTATCAAATAACATCCTTAGTTTTTTTAGCTTTTCGGTAAGTTCATCCGCCTTTGGGGCTTCTGCGGTCGCTGGCGGCGCAGGTGCATAAGCCGGTTCAGGAGCGGGTGCAGCCGGGGCAGCGGGCTGTTGAGCTATTGCCCGTGCAGCCGTATCAAATTGTACGGCCCCGGATTCGGCGCGTTTTTCTTCAAGATCGCGCAGGCGGCGGGCCTCACGTTCTGCTTCTTTACGTTCCTGTGCATATTGATATAGTTTACGCGCCTGAACTTTAGGCAGGTAATCCACACCCATTTCGGCGCCATTGGTGGTTTTTACACTAAAAATAGCGCCAATGATCTCTTCTTTGGTATAAACGTCGATAATATCTTTCCAAACAAAATCAACAAATTTTATGGTAAGACCAAGGTTGGCCGGGGTAAAAAACAAAATACGTTTATTGGTAAGTGCTACGCAATCGGGGAATAAATTTACAATAGGCTTTTTTTGTACCGCAATGTATAATATTTCTTCACCTGAAGTAAGCAGGTCTTTTAAGCGCTG
This sequence comes from Sphingobacteriales bacterium, assembly GCA_044448725.1. Taxonomy (GTDB): domain Bacteria; phylum Bacteroidota; class Bacteroidia; order Sphingobacteriales; family Sphingobacteriaceae; genus Mucilaginibacter. The sequence continues at coordinate 801 of JBIOHE010000578.1, forward strand.
GTATATCTTTTCAACAGCCTTTGGGTCCTGTTCGTCGTTCAAAAATTTTTCGATCATGGCTATGTTTTTATGGTAGCTGCAAAAATAACAATATTAAATCAGTTGGTTATAAGATTTAAGCAATCAGTAAATTACATCCTCTTATATCCGAATTATCAAACCTGCCTAATACTTCAAACGATTTATCAGCATAAACCTTGCCAAGGTCCTGGGTGGCAATGAAGGAGCAGGAGTTGATATTGGCCAGGTCGATCACATTGATGCCGCCAGCTTTTTCATCGTTCAGTAAGCTCATAGGGTCATTGGTATCACGGGTGATTACTTTCATCCAGGGCGGACAGTTAAATATACCGTTTCCTTTTGAATAGGCCTGCGACAGCAATTCAGTCATACCATACTCGGAGTGAATAGCGCTAACCCCAAAACCATAGCATAACGCCGTGTGCAACTCCTCGCGGATCATTTCTTTTCGGCGGCCCTTCATACCGCCGGTCTCCATTACAATCAGTTCGGGGAAATTAATATGGTGTTGTTCAATAAAATCGAGCAAGGCAAAGGTTACGCCAATCAGCAAGGTTGGTTTTTGTGCCTGCTGCTGTTTTTTAAGCTGACAATATAGTTCATCATGGTTATACAGAAAAAATCCACTGTCAGGATTTTTTGATTGTTTGATCAGGTCATCAGCCATATAAATAAGCGACGAGCCTTCACGTTCAAGATAGGAAGGCAGCAGCGCAAAGATGGTGTACTTTTCAATATCACCATAAAACAAATGGAAGGCTGTACGGAAACTTTCGAGATACCAACTCACATCGGTCACAAAATGGCTGCTGGTTGTTATTCCGGTAGTGCCGGAGCTGGTGAATGTAACCTCAACCGGATCAATTGAACTTATAATAGCGTGCGATTTAAAAAACTCAATCGGCAAAAATGGTAATTGAGTTACTTCCTGAATGCTTTTTATATCGATGTTTAAACCGGCGATAAATTCTTTATAAATAATGCAGTTTTCAGCCTGGTACCTAAAAACCTGTAAAGCTGCATCATTGAAAGCCAGCTCGTTTTTTATGGAGAATACCTGCTCTTTGTTCATTGGAACAAAGATAGGCAAATCGAGGATTTTTTGTCTGAACCATGATTTTAACACGATTTCAGGATTTTTGCGATTCACAAGATTTAATATAATCAGCATAATCAAAAAAATCAATTAAATCAGTGGTTCAGACAGCCTTTTCAACAAATTGCCCACAAAGGCCCCGGCAGCGCAGGCAACGGACCCCACCAGATTAAATAGCAGGGTAAAAAGAATAAACTTAATGATACTGGCTGTATCGGTTTTCCCGGTATAGCCTAATACGATATAAACCACAAATAAAAAATAGCCGAATACCGCCCCGTTTATAAGGCTGTTGCGACGACTTTCGCTCAGATAGCCTACAATCAGAGCGGCAATTGCCCAGGGGATCACGTTATACCATCCCTTGATAAAATAATAAGAAAGGACACTTAACAGCGC
>JBIOHE010000579.1:0-2311 GCA_044448725.1 Sphingobacteriales bacterium
GGTATTAAGTCGCTTAGGCAATGCCGACCTGCCAGACGGTGTAAAACCCGAAGTTGAGCCGCCTTACGGCCCAACAGGCGAGATCTATCGTTATACCCTAAAAAGCCGCACACAATCCCTGCGCGACCTTACCGCCATACAAGATTGGGTGCTTGACCGCCAGTTTAAGTCTGTACCCGGCGTAGCCGATGTAAATAGCTTTGGCGGCGAGGAAAAGGATTATGAAGTGAGTGTAAACCCTGCCTTGCTGCAAAAATATGGTTTAACCTCATTAGATGTTTTTACGGCTATTAACCGTAGTAACATTAATGTTGGTGGCGATGTAATTGAAAAGAATGATCAGGCTTATGTAGTACGCGGTATCGGCCTGATAAATAATATTGATGAGATACAAAAAGATAGTGAAGCGAGATTATATAAAGATCAGGATGAGCGATACGGAATATTATCATTAAGCAAAAGGTGGGATAGCATACTTATGTGGTCTCATTATAGTAATAATCATAAGGGTTATTGTATAGGCTTTTGGGAGGAGAAATTTCGCAATTCTAAACTAGTCAGCGCAGGTGGCCCTGTTATGTATAATTCTGATGACAATTATCCTCAAATTACACCCCTAAATTCACAAGATCGGATGGAAAAATCGTTTATTGAAACTCATAATAAAGCGAAAGACTGGCAATATGAAGAAGAATTTAGGTTCTTGAACAATTTTTATCATGAAATTCCAACCGTATTGGATAGGACAATTCAAATTACGGATGATTTTTTTGCAGAGATAATACTGGGATTACAAATGTCAAAAGAAAACAAGGATGAAATTAGGGAAATTGCTAAGAGTAAAAACATACCTGTTTATGAAGCCGTTAAAGTACCATTTAAATTTTTAGTTGATAGGATTTTATGTGGTTAAGTAATCCATTAACCAAAATGAATTAAAACTCAATCCGAAATCGAAAATCCGAAATCCGAAATCAAAAACTAATCCGCCTCCGCTTCCTGCAAATACATTTCATCAATTGGCCTGGCGTATTTCTTTTCAATTACTTTGCGTTTAGCTTTCATGGTAGGGGTAATCTCCCCGTCGTCGATGCTGAAGGGATTGCGTTTTACTTTGAAGTTTTTTATGCGCTCAAATTTGGCCAGCTCATTCGAGAGCCTTTTTATATCCTGACCAATCCAGTCCACAATTTCTTTGTCCTCAATAAATTGTTCGGGCTTATTAAAAAATTCATCACTTAAACCGAATGTTTCCTGTAAAGTTTCCCTTGAAGGTACCACAATGGCTGTAATGTATTCGCGCTTATCGCCCACTAAAAATACCTGTTCAATTTTTGGGCTTTTTAAATAAGTATTTTCCACAGGGGTAGGGTAAATGTTTTTGCCGTAGGCGTTCACCAGCATGTTTTTTAAGCGGTCGGTAATTTGCAGGTTGCCCCTGTAATAACGGCCTATATCGCCCGTATGGAACCAGCCGTCGGGGTCAATAACCGAGGCCGTTTCTTCGGGCTTGTTCCAGTAGCCTTTCATTACACAATGCCCGCGCACAATAATCTCGCCTTCTTCCGATTCAAAATCCTCTTTAAAAGATTCGTGTGTTTGTATCGTAAGAATTTCCCTGGTATCAATATTTTGTATGGCTACTTCAATACCGGGTATTATACGGCCCACGGTACCGTAAATGATGCGGTCGGTTTCGGTAACCGCCATTACCGGTGAAGTTTCAGTAAGTCCAAAGCCTTCTAATATTTTTATGCCCAGGTCGCCAAAAAACTCACCGATATTTTTGGGTAAGGCCCCGCCGCCGGATAGCATGATCTTTAAGCGGCCCCCTGTTTTTTCCTTTATTTTACTAAATACCAGTTTTTCGGCAAGTTTATGCTGCTGGCTCAGTATCAGTCCCGGTTTTTTGCCGGCTTCCAGTACCTCCCGGTATTGACGGCCAATTTTCAATGACCACAGGAATATTTTAGCCTTAACACCACCAGCCGCAGTACCGTTTTTCATCGCCTTATCGTGTATGCGTTCCAGAAGGCGGGGTACGCAATTCATAATTGTCGGCCTCACCTCGGCCATGTTTTTAGCCAGCAGGTCCAGGCTTTGTGCAAAGGCCATTTTGGCGCCCGTAAAGAGGCAAATATGGTAGGTTGCTGTTCGCTCAAATACATGCGAAAGCGGTAAAAACGATAGAAAAATATCTGTACTAACGATGATCGGAATCTGGATCAGGCTAACCCTGGCATTTTCGGTAAGGTTATAATGGGTTAGCATTACGCCCTTTGGTGTGCCGGTAGTGCCCGAAGTATAGATA
>JBIOHE010000580.1:0-2308 GCA_044448725.1 Sphingobacteriales bacterium
ATTCAAATGTCATTTCATAATCATACCGAAAATAGTTTACAAAAACTGGAAGTTGCGCACCAGGAATTAATGACTTTTTTTAATGCGATGGACGAGGTTTTTTTCTCGGTTGACAGGGTCAGTATGAACGTGATACAAATATCCGATGGCTGTGAAAAGCTCTATGGATATAAACCGGCCGATTTCCTTGCTAACAGTATGCTTTGGTTTGAACTGGTACACCCCGATGACAAACACATTGCGATCGGTGAAGATCAGATATTGCATCACGGCGACCGCGTCAACAGCCAATACAGGGTCATTCGCAGTGATAATACAATCCGTTGGATTGAGAAAAAGGTTGTACCAACTTTGGATGAAACAGGCTTGTTAATAAGAACAGACGGTATAGTATGGGATATTACTTCAAGGAAAGAGGCAGATGAAAAGAACCGGCAAAATGAAGCCAAATTCCGCCAGATTGTTGAAACTGCCCAGGAAGGAATCTGGACAATTGATGAAAAGGAAAAAACAAACTTTGTAAACAAGAAAATGAGTGATATTCTTGGCTATGCGCCCGAAGAAATGATGGGGAAGGAACTTTACGATTTTATGGACAAAGAAGGCAGGGAGTATGCTATTGCATGTATGGAGCGGAGGCGAAATGGGTCAAAGGAAAACCTTGATATAAGGTATAAAACAAAAAGCGGGGAAGATTTGTGGGCGAATATTTCTGCTAACCCCATTTTCGACCCATCGGGGAAGTATAAGGGCGCACTGGCAATGGTAACCGATATTACCGGCCGCAAAATGAACGAAGAGGCATTGAAAAAATCAGAAGCAAATCTCCGTACCATTTTTGACAATACCGACTCATCGTATATATTGATTGATCATGACTTGAAGATCGTTTCTTTTAATGCATTGGCGCAGAAATATTCAGAAGAACAAAATAGCAAAAAGCTTGAAATCAATAAACATATAAAAGATTATTTTTCGGCAGAACGGTGGCCGGTTATAATGGAAACGCTTGAAAAAGCCGCAACAGGCGAAACCGTTAGCTATGAGCTAAGTTCTTTAAATCCAGCTGGCGAAGTTCAATGGTACCACGTGCGTTGGCTCCATGTGAAAAACGCCGAAAATAAAAGCTGGGGTTTTATTCTTGCCAATAAAGATATTACCGAAACAAAAATTGCTGCGCTTGAGCGTGAGAGAATTACCGCCGACCTGATACAGCATGTTAAAGACCTTGAACAATTTACTTATATAATATCACATAACCTGCGTGCACCGGTCGCGAATATTATTGGTCTTGCGGATATGCTTCGTGAACATGAACTTGATGACGAGGTTAAGCAGGAAGTGGTTGAAAGGGTTTCACTATCTATAAAAAATATCGACACTGTTATACAGGACTTGAACCATATTTTACAAGCCAGGGAACTGGTGAATGAAAAAAAGGAAACGGTTTACTTTAAGGACCTGGTAAATGCTATCAAAACAAGTATTTATAATACCGTGGTAAGCGAAAAAGTACAATTTAACTGCTCGTTTGATGAGGCAGATTCTTTATATACGATACGAAGCTATCTTTACAGCATCTTTTATAACCTGTCGTCAAATAGCATTAAATACCGGCGGGCTGATGTTCCGCCGGTTATCACTATAAAAAGTCACAAATTAAAAGGCAAGGTAGAGTTACGCTTTAAAGATAACGGCAAAGGGATTGACCTTGATAAAAACGCCGCTGAATTGTTCGGCCTGTACAAACGTTTCGATACCACAATGGAAGGCAAAGGCATGGGCCTTTTTATGGTAAAGACCCAGGTCGAGGCACTCGGCGGAACTATAAAAATAAAAAGTAAATTGGGTGAAGGCACCGAGTTTATTATCCAGTTGAAGTGTTGAATTTATTTTTAACCTTCTTCCTGAAAAGTATCTATCGCAACCCTTATTTTGTCATCGGGCATTCCTTCCATTTCGAATAAAAGGGTAACTTTTCCCTCTTTGCCCTCTATGGTAATGGTGACATTTTTGTCTTCCCCCTGATCATTACTTAGGGTGGCTTTGATAATTGTTTTTCCATTTTTAAATGGCACAGTCCAGTTACACGAATCGGATTTTATGGTACCTGTCATTTTGTGTTCGTCGTTGACAGTAATAACCAGGTCCGATTTGCCGATCTCAACAACTGCTTTTTCATCGTCAGTCCTGGTTATGGCGCCGCTGGCATCCAGGTGATCGGTTTTTGAAGTGGTTAGTTTTACTTTTGCGCCGCATTGTGCATAGCTAATCGCGACGCCTCCTATCAGCAAGGATAGGATAAGGA
>JBIOHE010000581.1:0-2307 GCA_044448725.1 Sphingobacteriales bacterium
ATCTTTGTGTTAAAATTTAATGAATGGTTAGTTATTATATAGAATTAAGTTATAGCAATTTTGAAGCCGGATCAAGGCCCGGGTGCAAAGGCAAAATAATAATTAAATTATCGCCCCGTTTTAATAGTCCTGCAGAAAAGGTTTAAAAATTACGGCTATGAAAACGATAAGGATATACTGGGATTATTACTTTGCCAACTTTGATAATTTATTTATAAAAGCCTGTGAGGCAGGGGTGTATTAGAAAGTTTGCAGTGGGCAGTTTGCGATGTTATTTGCACAAACTGCCCACTGAAAACTGCCCACTGCAAACTATTCTATCACTGTCACTTTCAGCATATTAGTTTTTCCTTTTTGAAAGATGGGTATGGCAGCAGTGTTGATTACCACTTCGCCTTCTTTTACCAGGTTTGCTTCTTTAAGGATGGTGTTTACGTCGCTGATGGTTTTATCAGTGCTCTCCAGCTGGTCGTAATAAAAGGTACGTACGCCCCAAACCAGGCTAAGGGCATTTAGCAGGTGCTTGTTTGATGTAAAAATAAAAGTGCCTGCTTTTGGCCTGTAGCTCGATATTTCGAAGGCGGTATAGCCCGATATGGTCATGGATACGATACCTACGGCGTTGGTGTGTTCCGCTAAATAAACAGCCGAACCACATACAGCATCACGCAGATAATTAGAGGAGGCGGTATCGGTGTTTGCCGCCTTATTGGCATTGAAAGGGTAGCCAAGGTCTTCCACGTTGCGTATAATTTTCGCCATGGTTTCGATAACAATTACCGGGAACTCCCCAACAGACGTTTCGCCGCTCAGCATCACTGCATCGGCGCCGTCAAGCACCGAGTTGGCTACGTCGTTAACCTCGGCACGTGTAGGGCGCGGGGTGGTTATCATTGATTCCAGCATCTGGGTGGCAACAATTACCGGTTTTGATGCCTCGCGGCATTTACGGGCAATCATTTTTTGCAACAGGGGAACTTCTTCCAGCGGCATTTCAACGCCAAGGTCGCCGCGGGCAACCATCACGCCGTCGGTAGCAGCAATTATATCGTCAATATTATCAATAGCTTCAGGCTTTTCAACTTTGGCAATTACTTTGGCTGCTTTACCGCTTTCAGCAATTATCTTTTTCAGTTCCATAATGTCCTCCCCGGTACGCACAAAAGAAAGGCCTATCCAGTCAACATCCCAGTCGAGGGCATATTTCAGGTTTTCAAGGTCCTCTTCGGTTAAACTCGGGATAGAAACTTTGGTATTAGGCAGGTTAACGCCCTTGCGCGATGTTAAAATACCGCCATGCACCACTTCGCAAACTACAGTATCCTGCCTGTTGGTTTCAATAACACGCATTTGTATTTTTCCGTCATCCAGCAAAATAATTTCATCCGGCTGCACATCCTGCGGAAAAGTATCGTAGGTGATGTAAATCTGGTTATCATCGCCAATTAATTCGTGGGTGGTAATATTTATACGGGTGCCGTTTATAAGGTGGATTCCGCCGTCTTTTACCAAACCGATACGGATTTTAGGCCCCTGAAGGTCGGCTAAAATGCCGACATTGGTTTTATATTGTTCATTAATTTCGCGGATAGTATCAATCACAGCTTTATGGTCCTGCGCTTTTCCGTGGGAAAAATTCAGGCGGCAAATGTTAACGCCGGCCTTTATCATGGCTAACAATACATCTTTTTTTGCCGATGCAGGCCCCATTGTGGCAACAATTTTAGTGCGGTTGTAATTTAATTTCATATTTATTTTTTTAAAACAGGCTTATTTTGGCTGCTATAGTGTATTGATGACACCCCAAAAATTTGCGCTAAAATAAGAGATTTTCACGTGATTTTATTTTTTTAGGATCAATCTTTACTGCCGCAACGATTTCCTGTATCTTATTTAATGAAGAAATAAGGCTGTCGAGGTCGTTTTCATCAATATAATTTTTTATCAACAAAAAATAATCAGCCTTTTTCATCTCGGGGATCAGGTAGCCTTCGGTGCCCTTATTGGCGATAAAATAGAAGTCAGTTTCGGTAGTTTCCCAGTTATAATGGTATCTGGAGAACAAAACAGGGCCTTTTGCGGGCTGAATATCAACCCGCAAATCATTTATTTTCGTAAAATTAAAGTTTAAAAACTTGTTAATTAAGTAACAAATCCTGTAATCTTTAAGGGAAGTTGTAACGGCGATCAAAACAAAATCAAGATCGATCTCAAACTTTAAAAATTTCCTGTTCAAAATCATTACTTTTGCTGCCGTAAAAATACAAATCGAAACGCTTTTCAATAAAATTTTCTTGCTAATAATAC